>JAPKBI010000097.1 GCA_028823475.1 Halioglobus sp.
TCCGCTGTTCGTACTAGATTAGTAGCAAAGGTAGCGTTTATCCCGCTTATACTTCCGTCACCTGAAAAATAGATTGCAATGTTAATCCGGCCCAATACATACTTTGGCTGATAGCCATAATAACTAACCCGCCCTTTTGATGCGGGAATCCAGGAGCGCTATAAACTTGCAATCTCTTATTGATCAGAAAGATTCCGGCCCACTGGCAGATGTTTCTCGCCGGGCGTTTATTCGAAAGAATTTCAGCTACTACGCCGCGCTCCTAGCAGCGCCCTACCTTTCTGGTTGCAGTGACTCGGGTAACAGCCTCTCCAATGACACTGGAAGTAACCCGTCCATGGTTTCAAACCTAACGAATCTCGGACCCCTGCTGGAAGTAGACGAGAATGGATGCCGCCTGCCTGAAGGCTTCAGTTGTCGCGTTATTGCCAGCTCATCCTCCCCAGTGGTCGATGGTAGCGCGTTTCTTTGGCACGGGGCACCGGATGGCGGAGCCTGTTTTAGCGATGGCGACGGCTGGATTTATGTATCGAACAGTGAATTATTCAATGGGGACGGTGGTGTTTCGGCCATAAAGTTTTCACCTTCGGGCGACATCATCGACGCGTATCCCATTCTCAGTGGCACAACAAGGAATTGCGCTGGGGGTGAAACGCCATGGGGCACCTGGCTCTCTTGTGAGGAAAGTGGCGATAATGGCAGAGTGTTTGAGTGCGATCCCAAGGGCATTGAAGAGGCAATAGAGCGCCCCGCATTAGGCTATTTTAGCCATGAGGCAGTCGCCTATGACCTCGACAATCACACACTGTACTTAACCGAGGATCGGCCCGATAGCCGATTTTATCGTTTCACGCCTGCAAGATTAACGGCACAGGGATTTGCCGACCTATCCGAGGGTATCCTCGAGGTCGCAGAGGTTATCGCCAGCAACGGCCAAGATAGCGTCATATGGCACGAGGTTACTGATCCCCAGGGCTTGATGATGCCCACTCGGCAGCAGGTAGCTGAAAGTTCCGCTTTTGATGGCGGTGAAGGCATCATCTACTTCGATGGCCTGGTCTCCTTCACCACCAAGGGTGATAACAGAGTGTGGACCTACAACGTGGCCGCAGCCTCTCTCTCAATTACGTACGACGAGCAGACCAGTGAAAACCCCATATTGTCCGGCGTGGACAACATAACCGTAAACTTCGCTGGCGAATACCTAGTAGCGGAGGATGGCGGGGATATGCAGATCCTGGTGCTGACCGCCGATGGCGATATCTTCCCATTGGTAGAACTGGCAGACCAACCCCTATCGGAAATATGTGGGCCTGCGTTCAGCCCAGATGGCACTCGACTCTATTTCAGTTCCCAGAGAGGCCCCACAGGGCATTTCTTCGACGGTGGGATTACCTATGAAATGACGGGCCCGTTTTTCTCCAGGGGCTGATCACAAATACCGATTTGGAGAAGGTACTGACAAGCTAACCTGTCAGTACCTTGAATCGTTACCGCAGACTGATATCCGCACGAACCCCAAAATGATCCGACGGATGCGTTAGCAGCGGCGCGTCTACCGGCTCAAGTTCAGATACCGGATTCAACGCATCGATGAATACCGCGCCATCAAACACCCGGTCGACCACTATCGGAGCGGTGGTATCTCGGTTTTTCACAAAGATGTGATCAAGAAATAACGATTCCGTACCACCGTCAGGAAGGAGTATCAGGTTCTCTGTTTCGCAGAAGGTGCACTGCAGCTGATCCGCGCCAGGATCAGAGAAGCCATCGTCCAGCCACAGCTGGCAGCTGGCGGCGAAATCCGCATCAACACCATTACCAGCGTTGGCGATACTGCAATTAAAATCGCCTCCAAAGAATATGGGGTTACTGCCGGCCTTGGCATTGGCAAAGCTGATCATTTCTGCCTGCATAAAGGCGTTCTCTTCCTCCCATGAAATGAAATTGCCTGAAGCGGGATAGGCTATAGTCGCTTCTAGATTAGCGGTGGGGTGTGTGCAGCCAACAATGTGTTTTTTGTTATTGAGATCGATCTCTGCATACAGGGCACCGCGGTGGTTACCACTGGAGTCATCAATGAAATCCTGAAACTCTCGATTTTGAAGCTCGTATTTCGAAGCGAGAATCAGGCCCAACGAACCATCAAAGGCGAATTTTCCTGTGGGCTGCGTCACCAAATCGAGAACGATCTGCACAGTGACATTGGGTATTCCTACTGCGCCGATCAGGCCATCGAGACAAGACCCTCCAGGAAGGTCCGCACTACAGTTAGCGAGCGCACAGTCAACCAGTGCACCGCCAGAAAGACCGGGACATAGTGCAAGTGCGCAATCGGCGAACGGGGTAATCTCCTCAAGGGTACAAGCAGCCCCGGCAGAGATCACCTGCTCAGGCGGCTCGATATAAATATGCGGATAGTACCCATCCAGTGCCTGCTCAATGGCTGTCACGGAATCGGGCAGCCAAACTTCCTGAAAACAAATGACGTCACTGTCGAAACCTGGAAGGAGTGCCTCATTGGCAACCAGGCGTTCCTGGGTATAGGGCACAAAATTTAATGCGAGCCCCATGTTGTAGGAGGTCACCGTTAGGGACTCTGTTCGATTGATATCCGTTATACCAATGAAACCATGATTGAAGGCTTCTAAGTCATTGGTGATATTCTCGACCGGTTCAACTGAAGCACAGTTCTGGAAAAAATAATCATCACCAGGTTCCAGTATGGGTTTCACCTCGGTATTCAGCGTACCGCGGGGCGTCAAGCCGCTGGAGCAACTGGGAGTATTGATGTTAAGCACACTCTTTATGGTGTTCACTGTCCGACCCAGTCGCCATTCCTCCAGTAATGCAAGTGTCGCGGTGACACCGGTGGGGAAGTCAGGCGTAACCGTAATACCACCCTGGCTGGTGGCGATTGCCGGTACGCCGTTACTGCGACCCGCGCGAGCAGCACCGACAGTACCTGAAAACACACGCCCGATATTGCTATAGTTCTGGCCGGCATTAATGCCGCTGATTAACACTTCTGGCGTCAGCAGTTGGTCGGTAAGGGCGAATATCACAGCATCTGCAGGTGTACTGCTGATTGTAGTGCCGCCGGGGGGCGTACTAACTACGGCCGTCGCAGGCTTACCACCAAGCGTATTTATCGCACTGCCAGACACAACGTTATCAGGTGGGCTCGTTGCGCCCCCTGCGCCTGACTGGTTAGCTGAAGGTGCAACAACGTGGATAATAGCCTCTGGTGGCAGGACAGCATAGAGGCCCTCCACCAATGCATCAATACCACCTGCCTGCACGCCATCATCGTTCGACACAAGTATCTCAAACGGTTCAGTGTGCGCCTGCAGGTAACAAGCGTCGGTTGTGGCGGTCAGAATGGAACCACCGGCTGTCAAGCAGGGTTGAGATAAGGCAAATACATCTGGATGGTTCTGGTATCCCTGGATCACCCAAGCAGCCAGCCACCAGTCCGTACCTAAGCCAGCTGTCCATACATCACGGCTTCCCGAAAAGCCTGCGGGAGGAACAACGCTGCCCGTATCGATGACCCAGGCGACACCTACAACACGGGAATCGGGGAGGCTACCATCATAGAGGAGCACATTTGGCACGTTTGCGGCAAAAGTCGTGCCCATGGTTCCATAGGCAAGTCCACTGTTACCAGGCCACGGCCCAAGTGCTGTTGCGCCCGTGGCCATAAAATCACCTAGCACCGCATTGGCGTTAGCGCGATTTACGATAATATCAAGTCGTAACGAAAAAAGATCACATTGCTCCCGTGTAAGGTCCGGTGGACCCTCACACCACCAGGGTATTGTGGTAACGCCTAGTCTCTGGGCATCACGTACTGCCGTGGAGAAATAGCAGCCACTGACAAATAGGGAGATTACCAGGCACAGCGTAATCCTGAGCAAACTCTTAGGTGAGAGCTGGTTCAAATTGTAAAACACGTCTTTATTCATTTGAGTTTCCTGTCGTGACTGCTGTTGGATCAACACCGGAGAATATTGGAATCGTTCAATTGAGATGCAAAAATCGAGCCATGCTATATCTTTCAATGACTTACGAATCGCCAAACCACAAAAACTGGCTTGATTGTAAATTTTTCTGACAGTAAAACAAGCCACACTCTCCTGAACCGACGTCGACACAGGCTCGCTTCCGGGGACTGAAGAGCCGTTTAAACAAGATTAACCTGCCAGCCTCTTGTCCGTTCCAAGATAGGCTATATAAGTCTCGATCAACAACTCCGCCTCGGCGCGACTGGTTAGGCGCTCTGCTACGACAAAAGGCTTAGTAGCGCTGCCGGAGGCGAACAACTGATAGTACACGGTGTTTTTTGCACCACTTTGCAGGGTCGCACCCTGCCTAATTTCAATATCTCGAAAGTCTTCTACAGCCAGCTGTTGTGTCCTCAGAGGATAGCCAAAAAGAAAGCGCCGCGCTTGCAAGCCCTCTCGCGTCACAGAAACAAGTAGAGACTTGCCCAAGTAGAAGGCGCCGTAACAGGCAATGAGCGTGCCGCTCAGGAAGAACACGCCAGCGAACAGTAGCGACACACCATTTGCGCCAAGTGCTATGCCGATTCCTCCAAAGAGAGTCCCGAATAGCAGTGTAAATATTCCCTGTGCGGGACGTTGCATGGCTGGGAAGCAGGCCTCCACACCTCCCACAATTGGCTTGATCTCTGCAACCGAATGCACTCCCGCCATCGCTTCATCCAATGTAGCGGCGTTCGATTCCGTTGCCCTGGCGATACTGGACAAGCGAACCCCGGTTTCAAACACTGGTATCTCGTAACTGCGGTCAAAATCCAGACCGGACAGCTTCGCATTCACGCGCAACCGCCATAGGTGGTAGTTGCCGCCCCGGCCAGGCTGCGACGCTGGCAAATCGGCGGGAACGTCGAAGCGAAATTGCTTATCCCGCTTATACTTCGGGTCAAGCCTTACATGTTACTTACTTTTGTGTGGGATTTAAGGCCTGACTCCTTGGTTACTTTCGGGTCACTTTCGAGATAAGAGCCAAGGTTGCTGGAACATTACCTGTGTACTATTCTGTCCATTAGTGGCTCGCTTCCATGACCCAAAAAAATACCTACATGTAAGAGGTGGTGAATGAACCTAGGAAAAATCTCGCATCTGTTCGCTCTTGCCATTATTAGTGGCTTGTTCTCAAGTGGCGCCTCTGCCACTGGCCCCTACGACGCAACTTTCGGGGGCACCTCGATAAGATGGTCGCAGCTGAGCGACTATGCCGAGTACCTGGGTCCCGTCGGCTCCACGAATCCCGCCTACACGGTCGGGTATACTGTCTATGACTACTTTGGGAATGCACCGCAGCCCGATGGTACGTTCGATTATGAACAGTATCAGGACGTAGTTGCTCAGGACGCCAGCAGTATATTCTTGGTGACAAAGTATAATCCACCCAGTTCAGTCTCCGCATTTGTGAATCCATTCAACTCTAATGAAGTGCTGCGAGTTGGCTCCAATTCGTCCAATGAGCCAGGCTTTCTGAGTATGAATATCAATGTTCTGGGAAACGAGTTTTCAATCCACAAGGAGCTTACAAGGGTTCAAGTAAGTTCAACGACGAATTCCGCCTCTCCACAGAATAGTCATTCAAGACTGGAGCTGATGTACCGTATCTCCGATACTGATCCAGATCCTGAAGGATATGAGTATCTCCTTGACCCCACCTACAATTTTTTCATTCCCTCAGTTGATCGTCATATCAATGCCAACGCATTCAATTGGTACAACAATCCGGGCACATTTGAAGTTATCGATGTAGCCACTGCGGATCGAGAGTTCACTCTTCTTCAGGCGGTTGTCAGAATTAATTTTGATGGGGTTGCGATTCCCAACCTTACCTCTATCGACCTGTCAGACCCTGTCACGTCTTCTCTGATTACGCTCATAATTGTTGATTTATATTTTGAGGACATAGACACGTTTTATCCAAAAAATGTCGCCAGACTATCGGTAGCCTATGACATGGAGTTGGCCTCTATCGTCAATGAGGATCTCGACGAGGACGGTCTTGCCGATTCCGCAGATAACTGCCCGTCGGTAGCGAACTTTGATCAGGCCAATTTTGATGGCGTGTTCAATGATGGCGGCGATGCCTGTGACACGGATGATGACAATGACGGAGTCTATGACATCGAAGACAACTGCCCTAGATTACCAAACGCAGGCCAGGTGGATAGCGACAACAATGGCATAGGCGATTCTTGTCAGGGTTTGCCGCCAGGCTGTTGAGGCACGGCATCTATCGACCCCTGCTTAGAACAATGCGTCCCCTTAATTCGGGCGTCTCAAAGTAAATAGCGCCTAATCTCTAGATACTGCGCGGCAGCTTCAGTAGTTTCATGAAGTGAATTTGAGTTTTCTCCCGATCGGCCAAATTAGAAAGTAAATAGCCTGGATCAATGTGTGGCCGGACTCGGGTACTGGTTGCCTCTACGTAGTCAGCGTTGTCTTTATATTAAATATCAAGGATGTCTATGGATACGAAGTTGTACATCATTAGTAGGAGTGGAAAGGCATAGTGCAGGTACGGTTTGTCAGTTGATGCGTTCCAACACAGTGTGACAACTATGAGTACTGGAATAAGGTATGGAATCTCTACTGGTACCTTGAAAAACAGCAGTTCTATAAAAACTAAACTTAATATCAGGGCAATCCATATTAAGTATAAGCGGGATAAACGCTACCTTTGCTACTAATCTAGTACGAACAGCGGACTGAAGACAACCATTTATCGCGGTCCAGACTATTAACTTGTGTTATACATGAATCAAACGGCCACAAAATACCCATTAGCGTCGTGTCTTTTGCTAGTGAAATCTTCTTAAACGATATATGGCCCTGCCAGCCTCTTCCTTGAGCAGCATAATCCATCACATTCCCTGTAATTGTTAGTAGTCGAAGAGACTTGCTTGAGGCGGAGCTCGAGGTTCTGGTAGCTGATTTCCTGAGGCTGGTGCCGAGAATTTGGTATTCAGGTAATCAAGGATTCTTTTAATGACCAGTGGGTCTTCAATGCTAGCGACAATTCTCACTGCTTTGCCGCAACGTCTGCAGATCGTGATATCGATATTGAACACGCGTTTAAGTCGTTGCGCCCAGCTCATTTCCCTGTGCCCATCTGCCGGCGACTCTGTCTTATTTGTATTCGGCAAGCCTTGTTGACTGCTACCCTTGCCACGCTTTGCTGGCGTCACATTGACTCGGTGCTTGCTGTTTGGGGCAAGAACGCCGTGATAGCGTGTTAGATTAGCGCGGGGGCTGGGTACCAACGCAGCCAGTTTGGCAATAAAGTCCAGAGGTTCGAATATGACATGGGTGGTCCCATCTCTGTAAGGTGTTTTTAGCGCATA
>JAPKBI010000098.1 GCA_028823475.1 Halioglobus sp.
CGAAACTGCGTGCCCTGATAACTCAACACCACTGAATCAGGAAGAATTTCCTCAACCTTCATGCCCTTAACGGGATTCCCGCCTACTTTGAGGGTTTTGCTATTCAATACTACCGTGGAGATGGAGGTATTATTTGAATAATCATGGCGCTGATAATAGAGCGTGGGAATGTCGTCCTTGACTTGCTGCGACAGGGTGGACATCAAAGGCACAGGATGCTCGTCAAGAGCCGCATCTTCCATCTCTTCCCGAGCAGACTGTAAGACCTGACCTATATCGATAGGCTGTTCATTACCGGAGGCTGCGTATAGACCCAATGCAGCAGGTGACGTTCGCTGCTGGGCCACAGCATCGTCCACCGCATCACGATTCTGATAGAGCTGCGCCACTGCGGGATTTTCCACCACTGGAGTCGACATCGGCGTTTTTGTCTCCATCGCAATCGTCGCAATATCTGGCTCTGGGTTATTCGCGACAGACGCTACCGCAACGAGCGCCGAAGCCTGGCTGTCAGCAGCGGATTGACCCAACGGCTCCTCAACTGCGGCTTCCTCATTAACCTCAGAAGAATTAGATTCACCCGCAGTGGTGATGTTTTGCGACACCTGCGCAGCAGGAGCGCCAACTTCAGTGTCAGACACAGGGAGAACGAATAATCGCGCTATCACTAGCCAGCCGATGATCACCACTGCCACTGAGAGTGCCACCCAAGGCAGATACTGCCGCTTGTGTGATGCCGTTTTCTCCACAGTATGGTGCGTTGCCAGATTCGGCACCGAATCTTTATCCTGGCGTGAGCGGTTCAACGCATCAAGAATCAGCGACACGGGTAGGCTCCTAGTTCCATCACCAGCGAAATATCTACACTCATTGCGTTAACCCATTGCCTGCAGCGGCCTGCAGTCGCTGTCTGGCCTGTGCTGCAGTCACATCAATTGCCAGCTGTTCATTCAGCTTAAGCAGTGTTTGCACGCCTGCGACACCGTCATCTACCAGCCCATTTTGCTGCTGAAATAGTCGTACCCGCTGCTCCAGCGCTCTATTAAAACGCCGGCCCGTCAAAGGGGTCGGTTGCCCATCTAAGCGAGCGAAAAGCTGTGCCACTAGTGCGACCACAGCGCTGTTATCTCCCAGCACGAGAGACTTCTCAAACCCTACCGGTGGGTGCCATAAAAGACGATAACGCCCAGTCCAATAGGGCGCGAGTTCCGCCAGCGGTACCGACACGACAGCGCCCTCCACCAACACCCAAGCCATTGGCTCATCCATGCCTAGCAGCAACACCTCCGCCGTAAATCGCTGCGGAGTGATCATCTCCAGTAACAGGGGACTATTAAAGGCGTTCAATTCATCCCAGGTCCAGACCTCTCCCTCCAGACAAGCCAAACGAGTTTGCGCCGCGTTCATGCAAATCTCATCGGGCGCAGGCTCGACGGAGTAAAGTGCCCACAGTTCTGCCATCGCGACCCTCGGGGCTTGCATCGCATTTATCGCGTTTAATCGGTCTGGCGGCGATGCATCC
This sequence comes from Halioglobus sp., assembly GCA_028823475.1. Taxonomy (GTDB): domain Bacteria; phylum Pseudomonadota; class Gammaproteobacteria; order Pseudomonadales; family Halieaceae; genus Marimicrobium. The sequence goes on from JAPKBI010000098.1 coordinate 1,523, forward strand.
AGTGATGTATCAGCTACAGGCTCTGCCTCTAATGCGACGAGATCGTCAGGTATAGGATTTTGGCCTGACAATTCTATTGCGTCGGGCTCTAGCTGACTATCCATCCAAGATGGCGTCAACATTGCGTTGCCCCCGGTGTATTTTCCCAGTAGCCAACCAGCAGTCCAAATAACCAGCAGCAACACCGCTGCAACTCCCAGCCATCGCCACAATGGCGTAACGACAGTCTCATCGCCCAAGACCTCCTGCATCGCTAATCTCAACATGGCATGATTCACACTGGATTCGTTGCGTCCATAGGCGCCGAGTAGCATACGATCACACAAGAGATTTATCACCCGAGGAATTCCCTGTGTAGCCTTATAAATGCTGCGCACGACTGAGGGCGGAAAGATCAACCTTCCCGGAATCATCCCAGCCACCTGCAACCGATGCTGGATGTACGCACCCGTCTCATCGAGATTCAGCGGACCCAAATTGTAACGTGCGGTGATGCGCTGATTTAACTGCCGCAGCTCTGGTCGCGCCAACATCTGCGCGAGCTCGGGCTGGCCGATCAAAATAATCTGCAACAGCTTTTCGCTATTGGTTTCGAGATTTGTCAGCAGCCTGATCTGCTCCAGCACATCAAAATCGAGATGTTGCGCCTCATCAATTAACAATACAGTCTTGCGCCCTCTGGCGTGATTTTCGAGTAAAAAGCGCTGCAGATTATCAGTCAGCGTTTTCAGTGTGTGATTGTCATGATCGTATGCAATACGCAGTTCATCGCAGGCACTGGCCAATAACTCGATGGCATTAAGAGCGGGATTGAGAATAATGGCGATGTCTGTGTCCTGAGGCAATTGCTCTAGTACGCAGCGGTTTATTGTGGTCTTACCTGTGCCGACCTCACCGGTCAGCAGGATAAAGCCGCCGCCCGCACCCACCCCATAGAGCAGATGCGCCAATGCATCCCGGTGGCGAGCGCTCATAAACAGATAGCGGGGATTAACCGCTATGGAGAATGGCGCCTCAGTCAGCCCAAAATATTGATAATACATTCAGTTGAAACCAGTGAACCCAAGCGTTTTATCTTCTGGTATTATGCCCAAGCGCTGCTATCAATGCTACGTTGGGTGTAAGAATGAGCCAGACCCAACAGCGGCCGGCTTTGAGATCAAATACCTAGTCCATTTTCGATACAGGGACGGGGCATGGTAATCATTGGAGGGCTAATAACGCTTTATTTTATGCGAATGAGCAAGAATCACAGAAAGAGAATTTTTGGAATTATCACAGCAACAACGAACTTTTATTAAACATTACTGCCTATACGATCGCGTCAATCACCCCAAGGACACACTAAAATGCGCTGTAAAAATATGCTCCTCATCGTTCTATTAGCCCTGACTTCTCCGGTTATGGCAGATTCGGCCACAGCCATTTTTGCCGGAGGCTGTTTCTGGTGCATGGAATCTGACTATGACGCCCAAACAGGTGTAACCGGCGTTGTCTCAGGCTTTACAGGTGGCACACTGAAGAACCCTACGTACTCTGGAAACCATAAGGGCCACTTCGAAGCGGTTGAAGTGACCTACGATCCGGCTGTCGTCAGTTACGCCACACTACTCGAGGTATTCTGGCGAAACATAGACCCTTTCGACAATCAGGGTCAATTTTGCGACAAGGGCCCCAGTTATCGAAGCGCGATTTTTCCCGGTAGTCAGCTGGAACGAGAGCTTGCAGAACGCTCAAAAATTGACGTTGCGATGCGCTTCGATGGAGAGGCTGTTTACACCGAAATCCTCAATCGAAGCACGTTTTGGCCGGTGGAAGAATACCATCAGGATTACTACCTAAAAAATCCCGTACGTTACAAGTACTACCGCTGGAACTGTGGGCGAGACCAAAGACTTGAACAGATCTGGGGCAGCACAGAGAATACAAAAAACAAGGGCTCCTAGCTAACCAATGGTGATGGAGGCGTATGCTCGTCCAGACGCGGCGGTATAACCGCCCCAACACAAGCCCTCATGTCAGACTATTTGTCTTCGGCGCCTGCTATTAACGCGATGGCCTCATCACACCAAGCCATAAATTGCTGCCCATGCCCAAGTCCACGAGCCAGCGCCAGGTACACGCCTTTACTGCGGGTTGGCAGAGACTCCGGATCACTATAATATCGAACGCGAATTTTCTCATAGACATACAGCATACGCATCATTTCCTGCCTGCGATCGCCAATCTCCGTCGCCAGATGCACAGCGTTTTCAGCACTAAGATTGTACAACTTGATCACCAACTCATCCTTGGCTGACTGGGTTTTAGTCACTCCGTACACCCACTCAGCCAATGCGTCCCGTCCCGCCTTGGTAATACCATAAACGATTTTATTGGGCCTACCGCTCTGATGTACTTCCCGTTTATTGAGCCAGCACTTGTCGGCGAGCTTGTGCAGTTCTTGATAGATTTGCTGATGTGATGCATGCCAGAAAAAGCCGAGTGAGGTTTCGAAATCCCTGGCCAATTCAATACCCGACAGATCGTCGTCGATCAGAGCGGTCATTATTGCGTGTGCAAGCGCCATGCGCTCAACTCCTATGCCGCTGTTTTTATTGTCACCACGACTGCTACAGGCAATATGGACAGCCTGCCAGCCACTCCTTGCACCATCTGAAGTCTAGCATGAATCCACACTGAAGCCATCTCAACTTGACGGACAAGCTGCACGACTCAGACCTCGCCACTCGAGGACTTTTCTAGTCCCTAAAAGCCAACAGACCAATCGAGCGTGGACCGCTCAAGTGAGGGAGCTTCGACTGAGCGGGAGTGTGCTCTAGGGAGCAACACTGTTGCATCACAGCGCGGCCAATACCGCAAAATCAAAGCTCTGGAATGATTTTAGAGAATGTTTCAATCATCGGCATTACAATTTCCGGCTTGCCCCAATTCTCCATACCCACGCCGATATTACAGCGATCTACACCCATATCCCGGTAAGACTTTAGAAGGTCGGCGGTAACCGGCGCCATCACTACCAGCGTAATTTCAACGCTATCGGGATTGCGACCATTGTCCTGCACATTTTGACGAAATGCTTTTATATCCTGACCAATGTCCTGCATCGCTACATCCACTGGCATCCAACCATCCGCCCACTCGGCCGCATGCTTTATACCCAATGGACCCATTGCGCCAAAAATAACCGGTGGCCCGCCTGGACGTGTTGCCTTGGGATCAAACCATACCGCGTCAAAGTTGATCAGCTTACCGTGAAACTCAGGCTCCGGATCGGTCAGTAACGCACGCTGTGCGAGCACCGTTTCCTTCAATCCAAGGTAGCGACGACCGAACGGCAAGCTGGTTGTATTCTCAAACTCCTCCTTATTCCAGCCTACACCGCAACCGATAATCATCCGGCCATTAGACAACCTGTCCAACGTGGCAATCGTTTTTGTCTGGGAAAATAGCTCCCTTTCCATCAGCAGCGCAATGCCGGTACCCAACCTGAGACGCGTAGTGGCGGAGGCAGCGGCCATCAATGAAATATAAGGGTCCATCATTTTTTTATAGGGGTCAGGCATTTCACCGCCAGGTGGATACGGCGTCAACCGGGAGGCGGGTATATGACTGTGTTCGCCGTACCATAACGACTCAAACCCAGCCTCTTCCAAGGTTTTTGCCAGGACATCAGGAGCGGGATCATCCGCCGTGTTCATTGAACTGAATCCCAAATGCATGTGCTTTCTCTCGCTTAATTGTTTTGAATTTTATCGACAGAACGTCGTAGACGGACGGCTGCGGCCAACTCCTGTAACAGAGGCAGGGTATCATCCCAACTCATGCAGGGATCAGTAATACTTTGTCCGAACGTCAATGACTCACCCTCGACCACATCCTGACGGCCTTCCACCAAATTACTCTCGAGCATTAGGCCAAAAATACTATGATTTCCGCGACCCACTTGGGTGGCGATATCTCGGGTGACATCGACCTGACGCGCAGGGATCTTACGGCTGTTGGCATGACTGGCATCAATCATAATCAGCGCAGGCAGCCCCGCTTTGGTCAACATCGCTTCTGCGTCTTGCACCGAAAACATATCGTAATTGGGATGCTTGCCTCCGCGCAGAATAATATGGCAGTCCTCATTCCCCGTCGTTTCAAATATCGCAGAGTGACCCTGCTTGGTCACCGATAGAAAATGATGCGGCTGAGAAGCGGACCTAATGGCATCCACGGCCACCTGAATATCGCCATCTGTTGCATTCTTAAATCCCACGGGGCAGGACAATCCGGATGTCAGTTCGCGATGCGTCTGACTTTCGGTGGTGCGCGCGCCGATAGCGCCCCAAGACACCAGATCAGCAGAGTACTGCGGGCTGATCAAATCAAGATATTCAGTGCCGCTCGGCAGGCCCATATCCGCGAGATCCGACAGCAATTTCCGGGCTAGATACAAACCCTTATTAATGTCGAAACTGTTATTAAGATCAGGGTCGTTAATCAGTCCCTTCCATCCCACAGTGGTGCGGGGTTTCTCAAAATAGACTCGCATGACAATAAATAAGTCTTCCGTCAACTCCTCGGCGGCGCGGCGCAGCAACGCGGCATATTCCAAAGCGGCCTCGGGGTCATGTATCGAACAGGGGCCGACAATCACCAGCAGTCGATCATCTTCAGCGTTAAGAATCCGATGAATGGCTTGGCGGGCCTGAGCGACTGTCAGCCCCCCCTGCTCGCTCACACCTATATCCTTCACCAGTTGCTCAGGAGATATCAGCTCGGTAATCTGCCGGATGCGAAGATCGTCGGTTGTTGCCGTCATGCGTTATTCCATTTTGTTGTCATTGCTTGATAAACCCCACGCTCTGTGCGCGGCCGATAATATAGCACAGCCACACAACAGAATAAGCGAGATCTGGTACGACATCTCAGCTGTAAAGGCTCAAATAATGCCTGCTGGCAAATCCTACAATCACTGCAAACAACTGCTGCGCACAGATACTTCAGGTCAACTCGCAATCACTGGCATCTCTGAGAGCAGCGCCTTCGCTTGCAGGCGCCACAAGTCGTCGAGCATGCTACCGACTGTATTAGGCTTGACCAAATGAGCCCCGTACCACGTATGCAAACAGCGTATACGCATAAAGTCTCCAATTCCGCCTATGCCCTTACTCACCAGAGCTTCACCGAAGCCAAGCGCTTCGAGTCGCCGTCGAATTTGCGGACGCATATATTCATCACGCAGCGCAATATACGCCTCATGATCATCACGCATGCCCCGTTGCAGGTTAGCGTCCAGATCAACACGCTGTTGGAATTGTTTGATCAATCCCCCGGCCTCCAATTGGTCGATGCGATAGCATAGCGTAGGATCTACCAGCCAAAATAATGTCGGAAATGGCTTATCCTCAACAAGGGACGCAACTCGAATGACTACAGGCTCTCCGGCTGGTCCTGTCACAGCGATATCTTCCAACCCACGAGGTGCCCTGCCGAGCAGAACGGCGATCTGATTCACTATGTCAGGCGTAATTGTCATTCACTGCTACTATTGTTGAGGGCCCATATCCTAGTCTACTCAAAGCCAGGAGCGTTGGCACTAACAAGCCTTCAAAGGGCCACATCCACCGGGTGGATACATCATGCTCGAATACAATTAAGTCTCATTACCATTGACACTGAGCGCTCTTGTCTTTACTGTCTCGCCACGCTAGGTGCCTGCCGCGATTTTTTCATCTTCGCTGGGTGGGTTAAATGGGAAGTGTGGGACGGCTATTGCCGAGTCCACCGCTGCCCCCGCAACGGTAGACAGTCATCGACTGTCAGCCCGA
>JAPKBI010000552.1 GCA_028823475.1 Halioglobus sp.
GGATATGACGACCGTTAGGTCCTCTCTATAGAATGCGCGTCAATCTACAACCCGCCTATGTAATACACAGTCGCCCCTACCGCGACACCAGTGCCCTCTTGGAAGTGTTTACCGCCGAGTACGGTCGCATTAGTTTAGTCGCCCGCGGCACACGACGTCAGACGCGAAGAGGAAGCAAAGCGGCTTTGCTACAACCGTTCAGTCCTCTTCTATTGTCCTTTTCCGGGCGCATGGAATTGAAGACACTCAGCGCAATAGAGCCTGTCAGAGGTATGTCAATTTTGCGGGGTGAGCGATTGTTTAGCGGGCTCTATATGAACGAATTACTGGTGCGCCTGCTACATCGAAACGATGCGCATCCGGAATTGTTTGCGGCCTATGACTACGCACTAAAGGCGCTTGCAGGCAATGCCGTTGTGGACACAGTGCTGCGAGGGTTTGAAATCACCCTGCTTGATGAGTTAGGTTACGGTCTGAACTTGAGCCTTGACGGTGCCAGTGGAGAGCCAGTTGATGACACGCTGCGTTATCGCTATGACCCCGATTGCGGTCTGGTCGCTAGTGGCGATGCCACCGATTGTTCTGCAACCTATTCAGGATCTGATTTGTTAGCGATGGAATCTGGTGAGTTTGAGGGGTCTGTGCGGCTTGCGGCCAAGCTGCTTTTAAGAGAGGTTTTGGCCGTGCATCTAGGTGATATGCCCTTACACAGTCGTGAATTGTTTCGAGTTAAAGCGAGGTTGGCCCCGAAACACCAAGAAGCGCCCTCCAATTCCGCGTGAATGGGGATCCATCGTGATTTCAATGTCGATAAGATAGACGGGTTGCTCATGTTTCTGACAAATCCGACATGGCCTCATGCGGTCAAAGTTCTATATAATCACAGCTCCATTGTGAGGCACTACCGCTATGCCTGATTACCCCACTATCGAAGCCTGTATTGGCAATACACCACTGGTGCGCCTTCAACGCTTGCCTGGGGTTACGAGCAATACCCTTCTCGCCAAGCTGGAAGGCAATAATCCGGCTGGATCAGTGAAGGATCGCCCGGCGCTCAGTATGATTGCGGAGGCCGAATTGCGCGGAGACATAAAGCCAGGTGACACGTTAATAGAGGCGACCAGTGGTAATACTGGGATAGCACTGGCAATGGTCGCCGCTATGCGGGGTTACCGTCTTATTTTGATTATGCCTTCGCATATGAGTTTGGAACGGAAACAGGCCATGTCTGCGTACGGGGCAGAGCTGCTGGAGGTGTCGAAGGAGGAGGGAATGGAGGGTGCTCGTGATCTGGCCATGAAAATGCAGGCTGAAGGCCAAGGCACAGTCCTGGATCAGTTTAGTAACCCAGATAATTCACTCGCGCACTTTCAGGGTACCGGGCCGGAGATATGGCAGCAGACTGACGGGACGGTTACTCATCTGGTGAGTTCCATGGGTACGACCGGGACTATCATGGGTTCTTCTGCCTATCTTAAAAAACAAAACTCCGAGGTGCAGATTGTAGGGTTACAGCCGCAGGAAGGATCCAGCATTCCTGGGATTCGTCGCTGGCCCGAGGCTTATTTGCCAAAGATATTTGAGGCGTCTAGGGTCGATCGGGTAATAGATATTTCGCAACAGGAATCAGAGCGGACTATGCGCCAATTGGCTGCTCAGGAAGGAATTTTTTGTGGCGTTTCTGCAGGAGGTGCTGTCGCTGCCGC
>JAPKBI010000553.1 GCA_028823475.1 Halioglobus sp.
CTTTCGAGTTGTTCCAGCAGCTGCTGGTGAATCTCAAATATGAAGTGGTGAAGTTCCTCAGTCATGTCCAAATACAGCGGCAAGACGAGGCCGAGGCAATCGAGGAGAAGCGTCGGCAAGCGGCTGCGGGGGAGAAGCTTGCATTTCAGCACGCGCAGGCCCCTGCTATGGCAGGCGGTGAGGCTGAAGCCGCGTCAGCTGAACCGGCAGCACCTCAGACTTATGTTCGAGAGCAGCCCAAGGTCGGGCGCAATGAGCCCTGCCATTGTGGTAGCGGTAAGAAGTTCAAACAGTGCCATGGCAAGCTGTGAAGGCTATGCGGTTTGTCGATGAGCGCAGTGTGTAATTGAGATGGCCGTCGGGGATGACAACTATGGACCATTACACAGCGTGCCAGGTGTTCGCCTAGGTACGATTTCTGCTGGAATAAAAACAGCGGGTCGCAAGGATCTAGTGCTTATCGAGGTCGCACAAAACACGCAATGTGCTGCGGTATTTACCCGCAACGCATTTTGCGCGGCACCGGTCACGGTCGCCCGAGAAAATTTACAGCGCTGTGCCCACCAACCACGCTATCTGTTGATCAACACCGGGAATGCCAACGCGGGAACCGGCAGTGCTGGTATTGAGGCCGCGCGCACGAGTGTGCTGACGGTGGCTTCGGCGGCGGGTGTTGATGTGTCCACGGTACTGCCTTTTTCGACGGGTGTTATCGGCGAACCGCTGCCAGTGGAGCGTCTTACACAGGCAGTGCCCGCTGCATTTACCGCACTGTCTGCTGAAGGCTGGGCCGCTGCAGCCGAGGGAATACTCACCACAGATACCCGCCCCAAAGCGCATTCCGTGCGCTTCAGTTGTGACAACCAGGACTACGTAGTGACCGGAATTGCAAAAGGCTCCGGTATGATACGTCCGAATATGGCCACTATGCTCGCCTTTATTGCTACCGATATGGCGGTTGAGAAAACACTGTTGCAGGCACTACTGGCGCAGCTGACAGACCGTTCGTTTAACCGAATTACCGTAGACGGTGACACCTCTACCAATGATGCCTGCGTGTTGCTGGCGACCGGGGAGGCCGGCAATACGCCGGTCAATGACGTCCACTGTGACTTGTACCATGCACTGCACGATGCGGTGGAAGAGGTTTGCATCAGTCTTGCCCACAGCATCGTGCGGGATGGGGAGGGCGCGAGCAAATTTGTGACGGTTCAGATCAACGGTGGTCGCAGTGAAGCAGAGTGTCTGGAGGTCGCGTTTACCATCGCTCATTCGCCGTTGGTGAAGACGGCACTGTTTGCCAGTGATCCTAATTGGGGTCGCTTGCTGATGGCTATAGGCCGGGCTGACATACCTAAGCTAGACGTCGAAAACGTGAGGCTGTATCTCAATGAGGTGTTGATTGCCGAGGGTGGTTGTCGTGCCGCTAGCTATACAGAAGAGCAGGGTGTTGTTGCCATGGCCCCAGAGGACATTGTTATCCGCGTTGAACTTGAAAGGGGTGCTGCCACTGCCACCGTGTGGACTACTGACTTCTCCTACGACTATGTGCGCATTAACGCCGAATACCGCTCCTGAATGTCCGTGGTTCACGTGGCAGTTGGGGTCATTGTCGATAGTGCCAACAATGTACTGATTACCCGACGCTCACAGAGCGCTCATCAGGGCGGGTTGTGGGAGTTCCCCGGAGGAAAGGTCGAG
>JAPKBI010000554.1 GCA_028823475.1 Halioglobus sp.
GCACGCAGCGGCCCCAATGGTATTCGTCAGGCCAGCGCCAACTTGCGCTGGGAGGAGCAACGCTGGCCCTGGGATTTTCAGCTGGCCAGGCGCCTGCGCGCGATTGACTATGGTGACATACGATTCTCTGCGGGCGATAGTGATGACATGCTGCTACAGGTTGAGGCCCACGCAGCGCGCATTACTGGTGCGGGGAAAACATTGGTTAGCTTGGGCGGCGATCATTTTGTCACGCTAGCACTGTTGCGCGGGCACGTCGCTGCGCACGGCAAGCTGGCACTGATACATTTTGACGCCCATACCGACACTTACTCCGCGCATGAAAAATACGATCACGGAAGTATGTTCTATCGAGCACCGCAAGAGGGACTCATTGATACTTCTCGGTCTATCCAGGTTGGCATACGGACCGAGTACGATCACGCCGATCATCCGTTTCAGGTGATTAACGCGGACCAGGCGAATGAACAGTCGGCGCAGGTGGTTATTGACGCTATTAAGACTAGGGTCGGCGATGCGCCTGCCTACCTGAGTTTCGATATCGACTGTTTGGATCCGGCTTTTGCGCCGGGCACGGGTACGCCGGTCGTCGGTGGACTGAGTACCTCCAGGGCATTGCAAATCTTGCGCGGCATCGCAGATCTGAATATTGTTGGCTTTGATGTGGTTGAAGTAGCACCCGCCTACGATCATGCAGAGGTGACCGCCCTGGCGGGCGCCTCGCTGGCGCTGGAATTTCTTTACATGAAAGCCAGTCGCGGCTGATACGAAGAAGCGGAACAGGAAGATTTTAAAAATGGCAAAGCAGACAAAATGGCAGGCACTGAACTGGCAGGATCCATTCGCGCTAGAGCAGCAACTGACAGAGCAACAGTGCATGGTGCGCGATACCGCGCGTCAGTACGCACAGGAAAAATTGCTGCCACGGGTGCGGGAGGCTTTTCGCAATGAGCAGACCGACCTGGCTATTTTTCGCGAGATGGGCGCATTGGGACTGTTGGGTTCTACCATCGATGGCTACGGCTGCCCGGGCGTGGACTACACGTCCTATGGTCTTATAGCCCGAGAGGTGGAGCGGGTAGATTCTGGTTATCGATCCATGATGAGCGTCCAGTCGTCATTAGTGATGTACCCTATTTATGCTTATGGCAGCGAGGCGCAGCGCGAGAAATATCTGCCAAAACTGGCCACGGGTGAATGGATTGGTTGTTTTGGTTTGACTGAACCGGATCATGGCTCCGACCCCGGTGGCATGGAGACGCGGGCTAGAAGTGTCGACAACGGCTATCAGATCAGCGGCGCAAAGATGTGGATTACCAACAGCCCCATTGCGGATGTCTTTGTCATTTGGGCAAAAACGGACGACGATAAAATTCGCGGTTTTATTCTGGAACGGGACATGGCCGGACTGAGTACACCGACGATAGAAGGAAAACTCGCCCTGCGTACTTCCGTCACCGGAGAAATTATTATGCAGGACGTGTTCGTATCTGAGGCGCAATTGCTGCCGGATGTTGAGGGTCTGAAGGGCCCCTTTGGATGTCTTAACAATGCGCGCTACGGGATCAGCTGGGGCGCAATAGGCGCCGCCGAAACGTGCTGGTTCACCGCGCGGGACTACACTCTATCGCGTACTCAGTTCGGTCGCCCGCTGGCTGCGAACCAGCTCGTGCAGTTAAAACTGGC
>JAPKBI010000006.1 GCA_028823475.1 Halioglobus sp.
GTCAACTGTAATAGTGGCCGGTCGTATGATTGCTTATCTGGACGTGGGTTAGGAGTTGAATAATGCAAAATTATTTTGAATGGATATTGTCGACAGCCCTCAGTTCATGGGTACTAGGCAATGAATGGGTCTGGCCAATAGCAGAGACCTTCCATTTTTTCGGTCTCAGTCTCTTAATCGGTTCACTTCTGCTCATCGATATGCGGATGATCGGCTGGTTCAAGCAGATCAATATTCGGGCCGTGCACGCCTTGCTGCCTCTCGTATTCGTCGGCTTTACTATCAATATGATGACAGGTGTTCTCTTCTATTTTGGCGACCCGGAGCGTTATACTGTCAACATAGCTTTCCAGATGAAGATGCTATTGATTATTCTGGCGGGACTAAATGCCCTTCTTTACTATTGGAAGATTGACTCTGTGATGCACAACTGCGGGCCGCATGACGACACACCCGCTCTGGCCAAAGTAGTGGGGGCAGCCTCCCTGATATTTTGGTTCGGTGTGCTCATGCTTGGCCGTTTGATCCCCTACCTCGGTACCGGTTAACGCCCGCCAAGGTATTGCATCACATACTGTATGGGCAACCGTGCTTCTCTGCGGCCGCCTGCTGGCATATTTTGGTCATGATTGACCCCTCGGCACTACGTTGGTCGGCGGCTAAGTGGAGGATTATGAAAGATACCATCGAGAAATTCACAATGCTGAAAATAACAGTCCAACCATGTCTTCTCCTCATCATCGCACTGCTATTAGTGCTAATAGCCGATACCGCTATGGCACACAATGTGGCACACGCCGACCAGTCCTTCCTGACGGAAAATAGTGGCGTCAGCATCATTCCCTTCATGTACCTCGGCGCCAAACACATGGTTACAGGATATGATCACCTACTATATCTTGCAGGGGTCATCTTCTTTTTATTTCGTATTCGTGATGTCGCTGTCTTTGTCAGCCTATTTGCTCTGGGCCACAGTATAACTTTACTCACAGGTGTTCTGGCCGGATGGCATGTGAGCCCCTATCTTGTGGACACCGTTATTGGATTATCCGTCTCGTACAAGGCCTTTGAGAACCTAGGGGGCTTCAAACACTTGTTCAGCTCCTGGCTTGATACACGGGCGGCAGTTTTTATCTTTGGCCTGGTCCATGGACTGGGACTTTCAACAAAATTACAGGATCTGGAAATTGCCAAAGATGGCCTGGTCACCAACATATTGGCCTTTAATGTGGGCGTGGAACTGGGCCAATTGGTCGCACTCACCTTCCTGTTACTCGCGTTTAGCGTTCTGCGGGAGTCCACACAATTCAGACGGCACGCCGTTTCTGTGAATGTACTACTCATGGCTGCCGGCTTCACGCTGATGGCATATCAATTTACCGGGTACCTAATCTCAACTGGGAGCTAAGCTCATGACTGAACAGACCATCACCACCGGCGCTAGCTTACTTAAGAGTACCGTAGCCGCAATCCTTCTAGCCATCGCCTTACTAGTTCTGGTGGCGCTTCCAGCGGAGTATGGTATTGACCCCACTGGAATTGGTAAGGCAATAGGGCTCACAGAACTAGCCCCGCCCACCACAGAGCTGGAGCATCATGCTGCCGAGAGCATAGAAGATCATGATGCCGTAGCCGAAGCGTTGGATGGAACAGGGGTTAACGAAGACGATGCGCCCTTTCGGCAGGGTATCGCCAATGCACATGAAGATTCACCACTCAGTACATCATTTGCGATCATCCTGAAGCCGCTCGATGAGGTTGAATACAAAGCCGTGCTAACAGCTGGTGAGCCCATGTTGTATAGCTGGAGTGTTGTGGGTGGCGAAGAGGTGTACTTCGACTTTCATGGCGACCCGACTGAAGGCGAGTTTCCCGATGAATATTTTCAGAGGTATGAGGAGGGAGAAGTTGTTAGTGCTAAAGGTTCCTTCACAGCCACCTTTACTGGCAACCACGGCTGGTATTGGCTAAACATCAGTGAACATGACATCACTATAAAACTGGAGGCAACAGGCTACTACAGTTCGCTAACAGAAATATATAGAGGCAACCAAAGAGACAGGTACAAGTAAGCTCGTTTCGGCAGCAGAGTACGCAAGAGACCCTAATGAACAATTCATCACGTAGAAAATTTATTCGTCAGTGTGCTAACGTAGGTGCACTTTCCATGTTGACGCCACTCACTTATGGGCTCACGCGGGGTAGTAACAGTCGTGCCCCTGCTATATTTATCGGCCACGGGGACCCGATAAATACGATTCAAGAGAGCGGTTTCATTAGAGAGTGGCACCGCATTGCCGCACTACTCGCCGAGCGGGAGAGGCCCACCGCCATTCTTTGCGTATCGGCTCACTGGCAAACCCCGAACACTATGGTGTCCACCACAGCTGGTGCTGGCCTTATTTACGATTTTTACGGTTTTCCAAAGGCCATGTACGAGCTGGAATATCCAGCCCCCGGCTTTCCTCAGAGTCATGGCATGGTGAGCGCTGTAAGCAGCGACGCCGGAATTGGCGCCGACCCATCGCGGGGATTGGATCATGGCGCTTGGTGCGTACTGTCCAAACTTTTCCCAGGTGCTGATATCCCCGTTTTCCAGTTAAGTCTCTCCCGAGCGTACTCAGCTGAACAGCATTACGCTCTGGCCAAGGATATAAACGTTTTGCGCGATCGCGGTGTGCTGATTATTGGCAGCGGCAACCTCACCCATAATATGCGTTCCTGGCAGCACGATGTCTCACTGGGACAGACAAAGCTCATCCATGGCTGGGCCCAGGAATTCGACCAGGCAGTCGCCCAAAAAATAATGCAAGGCGACCATAAAACTCTGGTACGCATCGCCATGGAAAGGCCCTCGCTTTTTACAATGGCTCATCCCACTGACGAACACTACCTGCCATTGATCTATACCCTTGGAGCCCAACAGAAAGACGATGCCATTCAGTTTTTTGCCGAGGGTTTTGAAGATGGTTCCTTTTCCATGCGCTCGATTTTCCTGAGTTGAACTCACAGGTATAACACCAGTAATATATTTTTTTGCACCCATTACCAAGGACTAGTAGTGAAACTAATATCATATTTTATCTTCACCCTAACCTCAGCCCTCTTGCTTTGCTCATCCGCAGTCAAAGCACATCACTCTCACGCGAATATCGACAAAGACGATGTGCGTATTTTCAAGGGTGTTGTAGAAAAGTACGCCTGGAACATGCCCCATGTTTATATGAAAGTTCAGGCCGTCAACGATCGGGGTGAGGTCGTACGCTACAGTATTGAAATGCAAAGTCCCCCGCCCATGGCCCAATTCGGCTGGAATAAAAATTCTTTCAAGAAGGGCGATCCTATTCTTTGGAAAGGTGCCCACGATCGCAACAAAACTCGATACTACACCGACCTTGAGTGGGCGGAGCTACCAGACGGGTCACGCCTGTACCTCAGTAATAGGGGGCCCGAAAAGCCAGTGATACCATCGACAGATTTTTCTGGTTTGTGGGATAGGGATGACGTCGGTGGATTTATGCCACACTACAATCCTCCTCAGGGCTGGCCTTTAACAGAGCGCGGACAATCGCTGGTGGATAATTTTCACGAAGACCAGAATCCAATGATCGACTGTGGTAATCCAGGCCCGCCCAAAGCGATGCTAATTCCTTATCCTATCGAAATTAGACGGCCCGATGAGAGTACCATCATTATCGAAAGAGAATTAATGCCCGAAGTACGGACCATCTACCTTAATAACGCGCCAGCTGTGAAATCGCCATCAGCGCTAGGGCATTCCTTAGGCCGATTTGAAAACGGAATATTGATGGTTGAAACTGACAACTTTATTGCAGATCGCTGGGGAACGCACACAGGGATTGATTCCAGTGCGCAAAAAATGCTGATTGAGCAATTCTCTCTCTCCGACGACGGCCTTTACTTGCACGCTGAAATCACCGTAAGCGATCCAGTCTATTTGAAAGAACCGAAGACGTTCACTCATCGCTGGCGCAAGATTTCCGATCGGGAAGTGATACAGGCGCCCTGTACGGAAGAGTCAGCAAAGCTCTATCTCCAAGCCCCCTGAAATTAAAATCAAGGCTTAGTCACCTGCTCTTTCCGCCATTTAAACAGCAGTACTTCACCAGTTTTAAGTATGACAGCCCGTTTTAACAGGCCTCCGGTCTTGCCGTTTTTAAGTGGGCTATTATCGATACTCACCCGGTCGCCAGGGCTGAATGAACGTTTACTCCAACCCGAACGGGACAAGTTTCCCGGGCTGGTCAACTCAAAGGCCCAGCGCTGCGACTCTCCACCTTCAGGTGGATCAACATCAACCCAGAGTATGACATGGGGGTTACTCCAACGAAATTTCTTCACGGTCCCTGTAAGCGTAATCGTATTCTTTAGGTCGAACATAGTGACCGAATGATGCCCAAGAGCGGGCACGGCAATACTAGCGGCCACTAGGAACAGTCCTAACAACAAGCACAGATTTTTCATAAACACCTCCTGCTACTTTCTAATTCTCAGAAACTATATCGTCGCTGAATTTTCACCCGCTCAGGTAATATTATTCAAATATCGACGGATCAAAAACTGCGTTGCCGTCTTCGTCAACCTGATCGATGTCCATACCCATCAGGCAGACTCCTTCCACGATATCGTACTGCGCACCGCGCAACCTCTTGAAAATGCGGGTTGTCTTCCAGGGTTTCGTCATCACTGTAGGCGCGATTATTGTTATTTCGTCATGGAGCGTGTCCTCATCCACCAGGTATATACGCTCCACAATATGCATGCCTCCACCGTTGCGAACCCCTACCGCCTCCGTTATCGCAATGTAAGCATCGGGGTCAACTCCGATCGTATCAACGACCAATGTTTCCTTTTCCCAGTGGGCGATAGAGTGACCATGATAAGTCAGGTCAGGGTCCTGTGGGTGGGCTCGACCGTCGGTGTAGATCCGGCGCAGTCGATTACCGTCGGATTCTCCCAAGAGGGTGATGCGACCAGGGGAATACTGAAACTCCATGGCATTATGAGAAATCATCATCCAGGTTGGCATCCCTTCAGGCATACAGTCGTTGAATATACCGGCCGGTCGTCCTTCATCCTCAGCCTTCATCATATTGTTGATGATCTCGGCCGACGCTTCACTCCAGGGCGCAACATTGCCTTTTTCCTGGTCTCTTTGGTCACCAATGTGGGGGAGCCAAATTCCATCCCAGTCGGGTAATTTCGCAATATCAGCCCAAGCTGCAGTTCTGTCTGCAGGGGCTTGATTACCGGCTGTAACCGCGACGGAAATCGCCGTCGAGGAGGGAAGCACTGCGAAGATTAGCAGCGCATTCAAGGCCCTGATAACTGCCCGTCTTGGAGTCCGTTCGAAAAACTTCGTCATGCTAAGGCTCCAGTTTAATCTGTGTAAAGTATCAGCGTACCGCTAATTTGAACGCCAATAGACCACTAATTAACAAAGGTAGTGAAAAAATAATGAAATTTGCTTCCATTGACACATTCCATTGAATCAAAATACCTCCCACATAGGGACCGACCACGGCACCAAGTCGCCCCAAGCCAATAGCCCAGCCCACACCGGTGGCTCGAACTTCTGTCGGATAAATTTTTGCTGCTACCGCATACAAACCAGTAAACCCGGATTGGAGTAGTAAACCTATCAACAAGAGGTAAACAATCAAGTGTTTAATACCCGAGGTCGTGGCAAACACGAACATAAAAATTGTCGCTGCTATCAGTGCCGTACCGATTAGCCTGGACAGGGAGAATCGAGCCGACATCCATCCCAATAACAAGATGCCCAAAACGCCGCCGCCATTAAATGCTACAGAGGCATAAATACTGAGTGCCTCCGAGAACCCGGCATCAACTACCAATTTTGGAATCCAAGACATGAGAAAGTAAAGACAAATAAAGCAGAAGAAAAATGCAGCCCACAGACATAGCGTCTGTTTACGCATCTCAGGTGTCAGTAAGCTCTTAACGCTGGCATCGACCGGGAGCTGTGATTCATCCGCTTCCGGTAAAGCGGAAAGCGTATCCACTTTGAGGCGCCTAAGGATTGTGTTCACTCTAGCCAGAGCATTACTGGGGCGCCGGGTTAATAGAAACTTCAGAGATTCCGGTAGCGTAAAATATAAAATCCCCACAAGTAGAACCGTGAGCGAGCCGCCGGCGAGAAAAACACTTTGCCACCCATATGCTGGTATAAGGGCGGCGGCGATAAAACCACCCGCGGTGGCCCCCAAGGGATAACCGGCAGTTACACAGACGACTGCCAGGCTGCGGTATTTTTCCGGACTGTACTCTGCAGCCATTGCACAGAGGCTGGCAAGCACCCCACCCACCCCAATCCCCGTGATGGCTCGGAGGATAATGAGTTCCCAGATGGACGAGGAGAAGGCTGTGAGAATAGTAGTTGCCCCCACCACGGCGCTGCAGGCGAGAATGAGTGTGCGTCGACCATAGAGGTCTGATAGTGGAGCCACACAAATTGCGCCCAGCATCATACCGGCCAACGCCACGCTGAAAACAATACCCAAGCTGTTCGGACTAAGTTGCAAGTCCATGCCGATTTGATGGGCAGAAAACGCCATTGCTGTGACATCAAAACCATCGAGCATGTTCAGGCAGATGGCGGACACTATGACAAGAAGCTGGGTTACTCTGAAAGTGTCGGTGGCTCTAACTAGATCCTCCACAGAGGGTTTTTCCACACTAGCGACTAAGCCCGACATAACAACTGCTCACCTACACCCATTACCGTGATTCCTTTAAAGAGCGTGCACAATTCCCGCCGCGATACCGATCTCCGGGGCGATGGTGTAAATATCTACTACAGGGTTTGATCCACCCGCAGATTTATGGGCGGCAGCAGCGGCTATCCAGGCATGTAATTCCATAGAACCAATACCCGCTTTTTCAACCAATTTATACTGATCCCAAGTATCAAAGGCCTCAATATCCCCAGATACCAAAGTGTCGAGAAATAGTTGATCAGAATCTGCGTTCAGACGCATATCTTTCGCTGTGCGCTCCCCCCGCGCTATCATATCAGCTCCTTCGTGGTGCATAACCTCCAGCCGCTCTAGCCATTCTGCTGGGGTCAATGAAGATGGCGCATCGCCACCAGACATTTGCCAAGCCTGAACCTCTTCCTCCCCCTCACCATACGCTGGATAGTATCTGGTGGGATGATGCGACATACCGCCAGACCCTAATAACAAAACGCGCTTATTGAGTGTTTGGGTAAACCGGCCAATCGCCTCGCCCATCAACCTACTACGCTTAAAGGGAACAAAGGGTGTGGTGATACAGTTTATGAATACAGGTATGACAGGCCGTTTTTCAAGGCCGCCCAACATATCAACAATCGTCTGGGAAAAAGCGTGGTCGATCGTCATCTGATACGAAATCGCGGGGTCGATATCATTGATCCGCAAGAACTCTACAACACTGAATGCAATATCCTGAGGTACGTTCAACGGACCTGGGTAGCCACCAATGTCGCCAGCCGCTTCCGCTTTGGCGCCCACACAAAAAGCCGGCATCATCTTCAAAAAGAAACCATTAAAGTGATCGGATCCAAATGCGATCACAAGTTCCGGGTCAAATTTCTCAATCACAGCTGCGGTGTCTTTGAAGGCTTGTTGTAAGGCGCCCCAGCTGTCGGGTTCTTTACTGTAGCAGTGCAGAAGTGGACTGTGCGACGCACACACCATAGCTGTGTTCATTGTTCTCTCCTGCCAGGAAATGCATTTTGCAGCCCTAGACTTTGTTCGTTTCGCCCACTGGGCCTTTGTTTGAAGGGTCGAGAAATATTCGCTCTATTCGCCGTTTTGCTATGCGCCAGCAACCATCACCCTCGCGCACATAATCGTCAAAAAAATCCGCGACCAGATAGGGCATTGCCGGGGTGATCGGCGGCGCAGCATTCTTCGCGAACGTCATACAGACACTCGTACCCCGCGCTCTATCCGTTTCTATCAAGTCAACTTTCAGACCGCTATAGAGGTGCCGGGTTGTTCTCACACCCGCGGATGAGCGAGTATCAAATAAGTCGCGAATCTGATCGGCCCCAACAGAAACACGGCTGCCGTGTATGTAGCGTGCATCAACGGTAAAAAGCCCCACTAGCAGGTCGACCTTGTTGTGGTCAAGGTAGTGATAAAAATCGGTATTTAGGTCTTCAATTGCCAGCCGAGCTTCAAGGCGGGCAATATCTTCTAATTCAAGCGCCATTCACCTATCTCTCTGTCCTCAACTATTACTGGGTTCTGCTGGACACCGAGACCTTCAATGGAAACTGACACTGGCCCTGGAACCTTTTGAAAGTTAGCATTATGAATAGATTTTCGGTTTTTCGCAGGCTTGAACGCCGTGCCGCATGACACCACGTCACCGGGATGCAGTGTGTGAAACTGATTAATAAAGCTGAGTATTTCGCTCACCTTGTAATTGTAGTACCGCGTACTGTCCTCGGCGATTATCTCGTCACCCACGCGACACTCAACGGCGAGATCATCGGGG
Organism: Halioglobus sp.; assembly: GCA_028823475.1. Lineage (GTDB taxonomy): Bacteria > Pseudomonadota > Gammaproteobacteria > Pseudomonadales > Halieaceae > Marimicrobium. Next base: position 8,533 of record JAPKBI010000006.1, read on the forward strand.
TTTGAAATCTCCTCCTGGGTAACTAACCAAGGGCCTAGTACGCCAAACGTATCGCAGCCCTTATAACGACCCGCATACGAGAGGTTCTGTTGGACTCGACGCGTCTCATTGGGATTATCTTCTTTGCCGTAGATAGCCCAATATTGAAATAGGTCTTCCGCACGCATGTCATTTCCCGTCAGATCGTTCATGACAGTGAAGCCTGCGACATAGTCCATCGCATCAACAGCGGGAACATCGCGCATCTGTTTGCCGATAATTACTGCAAGCTCTGGTTCGGGGTGTACGCTGCCATAATATTTCCTGATGACGATAGGTTCTTTATGACCAATCAGGCACGAGGCTGGCTTCAGGAAAAAGGCGGGATGTTCTGGCGCAATAATCTTGCGATTGTTACTGGCGGAGTTATTCATGGCGAGACCGCAAACTTTGCCTGGATTGCGAATCGGCGCATGCCAATATACATCGGACTGGAAAATCATCTCCACTGTATCCGAGGATTTTCGCACTGCATCGACCGCCTCCGAGACCTGAGACAAGACTTCTTCTCCCCCTTGTAGCAGCTCGAGCATGTCACCGGGAGCGCTAACGCGATCATCGAATGCTGCGGCAAATGCGTCGGCGATATCCACCACACGTCGTTCGTCTATTGCCGCAACAATCCGATCAATTCCTTGATATGAAATACTTGCCAGTTTCACAATAGGCCCTTACTCAGTTATTTAATTAACAATTTTTAAATCTTCCTTCAAATGTTCTGAACTCACAACAAACGCGCATTCCTATTCCACTTTACGAAACCTAAAAAGCTAGAGTGTTCTTTTTTGCGCAGTGGACTTGGCACCACCTAGTTTACTTTCAAACTTTTACTTCTCACGATAAATGAAACATTTCAATGACAACGAAAGCTTCGATCGCCTGAAGGACCTGCTAATCACAGTCCCGGTAACGCCGAATTATCAAGTTCGGCAATACAGGTCGCCTCTTCGATATCCATGTTCAATAGACGATCATAGAATTTGGTGTGCTTCCATTCACCCACCCAGTTCTCTGGGTCAACAAATATCATCTCAATCATTAAAGTGTTGCCCTCATTCAACATTTCGATATGCTCCGTCATGCGAAATTGCTCGCTAACCTGAATGCCATCCATGATCCAATGCTCCGGCGAGCCGAAGCCCACTAAGTCCACCTTGAGAGAGTCGCCATCCCACCGACCGGTGGCATCACCGTTATAGGTTTCCTGGCGAATATCTTCATTAACATGACCGCGGCCATCGAGAAAAATAGTCCTGAAGCTGTTATTAAAACGGTGGACAATATAGACCGCAGTGGGCAACTGAATAGCCATAAAGGCCCCGAATCGAGTCATCAGTGCTGGCTGCCCCGGCGGATAACAGCGTGCATGCGGATCCATTCCACGCTTACCTTGAGCTATCACCGCGCGGTATTCGTCCAAAGTGGCCTGTGCTTTTGGCATAAGCTTGGGGATAGGGTAGAAATCCCAAGGATTAACGCCGGGCTTGGCTGACCGCTCATCTTCGACGCGGAATTCCCAAACACCTGTCATGTCAAAAGGTGCTGCCGAGCGCTTCTTGATTAGTGCTTCCGGGTCCAGTGCTCCCGGGCCACCGACATTATTGATCAGTGGCAGAGTGGCTGGTCGCCATTTTTTCTCCCGCTCCAAGGCAGCCTTACGGCGCACCGCTAGGTCTTCAGCTGACTCCGTGCTGACGTATATCGTACTCTGGGTGCTGACATCGACCTTGACCGCCTTATTCCCGTTCGGTGAATCCTTGTGGATCGGCAATACTCGTCCGTCTGCTAGAGTTACCCACTGCAATACGCCTCCGGGCTTGCCACTTTTCAGCGGATTGACCTGTGCGGTAATAACCTCGCCTTTTTTGACGTCGGTTTTTTTCCAGCCCCGTTCAACCAGCGAATTAATAGCATAGGATTCTAACTTCCAAATCTCAGTTTCTCCCGCTTCATTGACTAGTTCCAGGTTAATGGCGACATGGGGGCTACGCCATAACAGACGGGTAACGGTACCTGTAACACTGATGCTTTTGTCGAAATCGAATACGACTGCGGAATGGTGAGCATGCGCTGAAAGAGTAATTGCAAGCAACCACACAAAAGCGAATACATGGGATGTGGTTTTCATAAATACTCTCCGGCTAAGTTCATCTCTTGCACATCTTCTTGGGCTTTTACTACTCAGGTATTTAATCACACCGTTTAATAAAGGATGTACGATTCGAGCCTCGTATTTCGTCTTACGGAATAACAAACCCGTAATTTCGCGGGCTCTTTCACCCATTCAATTAACTATCGCTTCTAGTTTCGAGCAAAAAACAGGCTGTTTGAGTAAAAAAATCACAAAAGCGTTCCATATTGCGAAACATTTTTTTATACTGGGCTTAACTATAAACCTTACTCACAGGGCCTTGCTAAATAACTGTCTACCGAGATCCCGTCCCTCATGCCCTCATCCGATGTGATTGAACCAATTGCCAGAGCGCTCTCAATCATGAGTGCGATGAATCAGCATAGACTGTCTACAATTAGCGACCTCCACCGGGCGACCGGGCTGCCCAAGCCCACCGTACACCGCATACTCGCTACACTGATAAGTTGCGGGTATGTGGCGAAAGATATTGATCGCAGTGTCTATATGCTCACAGAGCAGGTGCTGTCATTGTCTTCAGGCTACGGTAAAGAAGCATGGTTGCTACAGGTCGGCACACCGGTGGCAAGAAGAATAACCCGAGAGGTTAAGTGGCCCGTCGCTATCGGCATATTAGATTACAACACCATCGTTGTTCAATATTCTACCCGCCCTTACTCAGAGTTTGTAATGCAAGGTTCCACTGTTAATAAGCGATTCAACTTATTCAGCACCGCTATGGGGCAGGCGTATTTGGGTTTCTGTGAAGAAACCCAGTTACAGAACATTCTTCAAGCACTTCGTGACCAGGAGGTTCAGGAGGACTGCATTCTTGAGAGCGATTCCAAAATAAAGCGCTACATAGCCGCGGTGCAAGATCGAGGTTACGGCTTACGCGTTGGCAACCGTGGTGAATCCACCCATATGGCCATCCCTATTAAAAGTGACCACCAGATCATCGGCGTTATAGGCCTCTCCATTTTCTCCAGCTGTTTTAACGATAAGGTGGCCAAGGAGTATCTGGCGTTGCTGCGAAAATCTGCTGGTGAAATAGTCGATTCCATGGACAAAATGATAGCCCTCGCTGAACACTCGGCCACGTAAACTCAATCGCCCCTGCTACCCAATCCATTTAGATTAAATTCAATACGTTAAAACTACTAGACGGCAATGTCTCGCATCACGGAACGATTTAATATATGCCTGCCTGTACCCCTTCGCCCCAAGTTATGATGCGAAAATAACTGGTCTGGGATGTTTTATTTGTCGACAATGGCACATACACTTGTGTCGTCCGCCTCTATAACACCCTTGGCGATATAAACAATAACCAGTAGGAACTATCATGCAACGATTAATAGCCATACTATGTATTTTTCTATTCTCGAGTATAGCGCTAGCCCACCATTCCAGAGCCCCCTATAACTCAGAGCAGGAAATATCCGTCAAAGGTACTGTGACCAAAGTGCTATGGAGAAATCCACACCCTTACTACAAAATTGAGTCCGTCAATGCGCAGGGTGTTAAGGAAAATTGGCAATTCGAGGGCTTTGCAGTTTCTGCCTATGTTAAAGTCGGCTGGAGAAAAGATACAGTGCAGGTTGGCGACGCGGTAACCATGATCGGCAATCCGAACAACAAGAACGTCTCGCGGACACCTGAGAAACAATCGGGCTTACTGCTGCGCATCATTCAGGCCGATGGCAATGTACTGGATGCGAATCCGGCAGAAGATGCACCTAAGGTCGAGGGTGATGAGGAAGCCGAGCGAGAGAGTGAGTACAGTGACAAAATCATGAATACTCCCGGCACCCATGATTTTAGTGGCAATTGGCATTTTTTCGTCAACAATGAAGAGGGTAAAACTGGCGGCTTTGATCCACCGCGACACTGGCCCCTTTCTGCCAAAGGGCAAGATCAAGTCAACAACTTTGTTCTTAAGGACGATCCGTTCTATAAGTGTATTAATTTTGGCCATCCACGGCTTGTCTTCTGGGTCTGGGCGCGCAACTGGGTACGGTTTGAAAACAGGATTGAAGTGGAAACCGAGATGTCAGCCGAAAACCAAAGTCGCACTATCTGGCTGGACGGCAGGAAAAAGCCCGCTGACTTTGTGCCCTCCGATATCGGTTTCTCCACAGGCACCATCGACGAAAATGGTACCCTAATAGTAGAAACTACGGGCTATGCCTCCACTCCATGGGGCAACATTATCGGGCTTGATTCTAGCGCTCAGAAACGTGTCGTTGTCCGTTATAACCTGACTAACGGCAGCCCACTCACCGGGCATACCCGTATGGTTTTCGAAATGGTGGTAGAAGACTCGGTATACCTGAGTACGCCAGTCAAGACCTGGGGCGCCTACGATCTCGCGCCTGCGCACCAATACGTGCCGTTTAGTTGTGATCCAGAGGCATCTAGTGCTCACCTGGAGTACGAATAGACGGATCTACTCGTACTGAAGTAAACGGCCCACTGGGTTTGCCCCACGCTCAAGCTCCCGTCACAGGCCTGCAATAAAAAATTTAACGCGAGGTTTATTATGCTCAAGCACTTCCTACTACTACTTTTGCTACTCCCGCTGGCAACCATCCAGGCTCACCACTCCCGCACCGCCTACGACCTTGATACCGAGATCAGCGTCAAAGGCACAGTGAAGGCCATGCGATGGAGGAATCCACACGTCAGGTACGTTCTTGAAGTAATTAATGAACAAGGCGTCAATGAAATCTGGGCCTTCGATGGCTCTGCTATCGTCGACCTGGTCAAAAACGGGTGGATGGAAGATACCGTTAAAATCGGCGACGAAGTCACGTTTAAGGTATTCCCCAACCGTAAAAATGCCCAGCGCCCCCCGGGGAAAAAATCGGGTTTGTACAATCGGATAATTCTCTCCAACGGTACCTCTCTTCCGCCCGTTGGGGGTGAAGAAACCCCAGCGCCTGTGGTGGCCGCAGAAAGCGATGCTACCAGCAAAGAAAAGACAAATGTGTTCGGCGAATACGGTGTAACCACTTCCAAGGATTTCAGCGGTACTTGGGAATACTACCTGACTCTGGATGAAATCCTCGTCTTGGGCATGGGCTTAACCCACCCATGGCCACTGTCACAGAAAGGACAAGAAAATTACGCGGCCTATGATTCTAAAGATGACCCCGCATTTACCTGCCAGGAATACGGAGCACCGCAAATCATCTTCGATGTGTATGCCCGCAACTGGACTCGCCATGGGGATCGCATCGTAGTTCAAACAGAAGGCAAGGAAACCGAGCGTCGTGTTATATGGCTTGATGGCCGTAAAAAGCCGGCTGACTACAAATCCAACCCGGTAGGTTTTTCCAGCGGTCGATTTGACGAGTTTGGCAGCCTGATTGTTGAAACTACCGGGTTTCCGGCCACTCGCTGGGGTATAGATTATGGACTAGATTCAAGCACCCAAAAGAGGCTGACGGAGCGCTACACGCTGACCAACGGCAGGAAACTGGGCGGCACCAGAATGTTTGTAGAAGCACTGGTAGAGGACCCGGTATATCTGGAGAGACCTTTTTCCATACACGGTGTCTACAACCTCACCGATAAACGTGAATTTCCCGCCGCAAACTGCGATCCCGAAACTGCCAGCGCGCACCTCGAATATGAGTAACCCTCCGTGCGTGTTAAATACCCTGCGGAGATGTCTTCAGTGTAATGCTCCCTTAGGCGACACACTCCCGCAGCGTACAACCAGGCAGTGTATCGAGCTCCCGTGTAGTCAGCATTAAAATCATTTACATCGAAGTAAGCGTTACACCTTGGGTGCTCCTAAGCTCGTAAGGCAGCATCTTTTTGGCCGTGATATTGTCTTGCTTATATTTTAGTTAACATGTTATATTCTTTTTATTCAATCCTTGGAGGCGCTCATGTCCGAATTTTCAGAAAACATAAGCAGGGCTAATCAGTATCTGCAACCGTTCAAAGCCAAGACCACGGGGCATTTCATTAATGGCCGAGTAGTGTTGCCCGCGGGAGCTGTCACCTATGACAACACAACTCCAGTCGATAACAGCTCTTTGGGTGCCGTGGTAACAGGGACAGCCGCAGATGTGGACCTAGCTTGTGAAGCCGCAGAAGCCGCATTCGCCGATTGGCGTGACCTCCCCGGTGCCGAACGGAAGAAAATATTGAATCAATTTGCCGATAAAATTGTTCAGCATGCCGACGAAATTGCACTGGTGGAGTCCATGGACTGCGGCCAACCTATTCGCTTCATGAAACAAGCCGCAATCCGCGGTGCAGCAAACTTTCGCTTCTTTGCTGACAAAGCTCCTGAAGCGCAAAATGGTTTGTCCCTCCATCAGAAAGAACACACTAACTACACCATTCGCAGCCCAATTGGCCCCGTGGGAATTATTACCCCCTGGAACACGCCTTTCATGCTCGCCACCTGGAAAATTGCTCCAGCACTGGCTGCTGGCTGCACCGTTGTGCACAAGCCTGCTGAGCTGACGCCTTTGAGCGCAATGCTATTGGCTAATATTACCAAAGAGGCAGGGTTACCCGACGGGGTTTGGAACACCATCAATGGATTCGGAGAAGAAGCCGGAAAACGGCTCACTGAACACCCTGCAATAAAAGCTGTGGGGTTGGTGGGTGAAGGAGCAACTGGCAGCCATATTATGCGCCAGGGAGCGGAGACATTAAAACGCGTACACTTTGAGCTGGGCGGCAAGAACCCGGTGATCGTGTTTGACGACGCCGACTTCGATCGTGCCCTGGATGCCGTCGTATTTATGATCTACAGCCTCAATGGCCAGCGCTGTACTTCGTCGAGTCGCTTATTGATACAAAGTGGTATTAAACAAAAATTCATCGATGCCCTACAGCAACGGGTAAAGAACCTGCGAGTTGGCCATCCGCTCGATCCGGACACCGAGGTGGGCCCACTTGTCCATACGGGCCACTATAAAAAGGTGATGAGCTATATGGATATTGCTCGAGAAGAGGGGGCGACCATTGCTGTGGGAGGTGAGCGCAGAGAAGATTTAGGAGCCGGAAACTATATAACCCCTACGCTTTTCACCCAGGCTACAAACAACATGCGCATTGCCCAGGAAGAGATTTTTGGCCCGGTTCTTACCGTTATATCCTTCGACACCGAAGAGCAAGCCATTGATATTGCGAACGATACAATCTACGGCTTGGCCGGCTATATCTGGACAGAGAACACAGGGCGCGCAATGCGTATGGCCAGACAAGTAGAATCTGGCATGCTGTGGATAAACTCAGAGAATAATCGCAACCTCCCCTCGCCGTTTGGTGGCGTCAAAATGTCCGGAATCGGCCGCGATGGCGGCGATTTCAGTTTCGACTTCTACATGGAAACAAAGAATGTCTGTATTGCTCACGGCACTCACAAGATCCCGCTTTTAGGGCGCTAGCCATACAGTCACAATTTCACATTAAGGAGATTCATTATGGGCAACATCGCTTTAGCAGCAAAAATAACCCACGTACCATCTATGTACCTTTCCGAGTTAGACGGCCCGAATAAGGGTTGTCGTGAAGCTGCAATTAAAGGGCACAAGGAAATTTCCCGGCGCTGCCGCGAGCTAAATGTTGATACAATCGTGGTCTTCGACACCCACTGGCTGGTGAATTCTGGCTACCACATTAATAATGCGGCGCACTTCAAGGGCTGTTACACCAGCAACGAACTGCCCCATTTCATTAAAAATATGGACTACGAATACGACGGCAATCCAGAGCTAGGCGAGAGTATCGCTCAGGCAGCCACCAAAGCGGGCGTACACACCAGAGCGCACTCCGACACTACCCTTCCGTTGGAATATGGAACTCTCGTCCCCATGCGCTACATGAACGAGGATCGCGCTTTCAAAATTATCTCTATCTCTGCTCTATGCACAGTGCACGATTTGGAATGCAGTGCAGTGCTGGGGCAGTCGGTACGCAAGGCCGTCGAGGAAAACTACGACGGGAACGTTGCCGTATTCGCCTCTGGCTCACTGTCTCATCGCTTCGCTCAGAACGGCGTCACAGACCAGTACTCATTTAAGGTCTGGTCGCCCTTTTTACAGGCAATGGACGAGAGCGTCGTGAAGATGTGGGAGAACGGGGAATGGGACACCTTTACAGCCCTGTTGCCAGAGTATGCGGATAAATGCCATGGCGAGGGATTCATGCATGACACAGCCATGCTACTGGGCTGCCTCGGGTGGGATAAATATCAGGGCAAAGTAGAGGTTGTCACACCCTATTTCGGTAGTTCGGGCACCGGCCAGATAAATGCTATCTTTCCAGTAAGCTAAGGAGGACCACTGATGCCCCACTTTATATTGGAATACTCTGCTAATCTGGATGAGTCTATTGATATTCCTGAGCTTCTTAAGACACTCAGCGAAGCGGCTGTGGAGACCGAGTTGTTTCCGCTGGCAGGAATTCGCTGCCGCGCCCACCGATGCGAACACTTTCGAATCGCCGACGGAAACCCTAATTTCGGCTTCTTACATCTACAAATAAAAATCGGTGTAGGCCGATCAGAAGAGGCGAAAAAAGAGGCTGCTGGCAGTATCTTCAAGGCCATGAGTGCCGTTTTGCAACCGCTATCTGATCGACAGGGGCTGGCGATCTCCTTCGAAATGTCGGAATTACCCACCATACTGAAGTACAATAAAAACAACCTCCGCGACTATCTCCCATAGCCAGGGCAGGGATTCATAAAAAGGCCATACACTATGTTAAGTGATACTGATATTAACAAAGCCGCGAGCGATCTCCACCAGGCAGAAATCGACAGGCGGCAGATCGACCCGATTACGCTCACCCATCCAAACATGACGATGGATGAGGCCTATGCTATTCAAAAACAATGGGTTGACCGAAAAGTATCCGATGGCCGGCGGGTGATCGGCTATAAGATTGGACTCACATCCCGCGCCATGCAAAATACCATGAAGATCGATCAACCAGATTACGGTGTGCTCCTGGATGACATGGTGTTCGAGGATGGCGCTGATATCGAGACGGCCCGCTTCAGTGATCCACGAATAGAAGTAGAACTTGCCTTCGTCCTGAAAGACCGCCTTGAGGGTGAACATGTCACTATGTTCGATGTGCTCAACGCCACTGACTATGTAGTTCCGGCGCTGGAACTGATCTCAGCGCGCAGCCACCGGGTTCACCCGGAAACCGGATACACACGTAAGATTTTCGATACCATCGCCGACAATGCCGCCAACGCTGGCATCGTTATGGGTGGCCGCCCGATCAGGCCGCAAGAAATGGACTTACGATGGTGTGGTGCGCTCTGCTATGTCAACGGTGTATTGGAGGAGACCGGTTTGGCGGCCGGTGTTCTAAACCACCCTGCCAATGGGATATGTTGGGTGGCCAAACGATTCGCACCACATGGCATCGCGCTAGAGCCCGGCCAGGTTATATTGTCCGGCTCATTTATCAGGCCCATCATCGTCAAGGCCGGTGACACTGTTCACGCCGACTACGGCCCATTGGGCGGAATTTCCTGTCACTTCGTTTAGTTTGCGCAACTAAGCTTCCCTAGTGGCGACACTTTTCAGTAAGGTAACTAAGCATGGACCTACCCATAAATTACTTTAAGCAGGCTTTAAAGGGCGACCAACCACAGTACGGATTGTGGATGGGCCTGCCCGACACCATTTGTGCCGAAATCGGTGCCAGCGCAGGTTTTGACTGGGTATTAATCGATGCTGAGCACGCGCCTTATAGTGTGCGCGATGTACACAATCATCTCCAAGCCATCGCCCCATATAACGTGCCCGCCATTGTTCGCCCCGCCGAGGGGCGCACTGCTCTGCTTAAACAACTGCTGGATGTCGGGGCGCAAACATTACTGGTACCCATGGTAGATAGCGCTGATCAGGCTAAACAACTTGTTCAGGATGTGCGCTACCCCCCCGATGGAATTCGGGGGCTAGGAACATCAATGTCCCGCGCCGCTCGCTGGAATCGCGTAGACAATTATTTGCACAGAGCTAACGAAGAAATCTGCCTCCTCGTGCAGGTAGAAACAAAAGTCGCTCTGCAAAATCTTGATGAGATCGTAGCCGTTGAAGGCATCGACGGGGTATTTATTGGACCCTCTGACTTATCTGCATCAATGGGTCATATCGGAAACCCAGGCCACCCCGATGTGGTCTCCGCCATTGAAAGCGGACTTGAAACCATACTCACCGCGGGTAAAGCGGCGGGAATTTTGGCAGTAGATGAAGCACTGGCTCGACGCTATGTGGAAAAAGGAGCTAACTTTGTCGGTGTGGGGGTAGATGCAGCGCTACTGAGTAATGCAACCCGTCAACTGGCCAACCAATTCAAACAGGCGACATCAGATGGGGAACAAGCCGGATACTAGTGGCTACCCAGCTAGTGATCCTTTTCGCCGGTTTGGGCCAAGAAAACACTACTCTGCTATTTGCACAATCTTAGGGTAAGTGGTCACTGGTGACCAGGATCTGGTACATACTAAGAGCGCGTGGAGAAAGCCATCATCTTAACTAGCAGGCCTTTTAAGCCAAAAGCCCACCGACTGCAGTGAGCTACTCTATAAAACGACCATACGCTCACGAAATTTCAAGTAAGCTTAATGAAAGCGGTTACTGTGTTAAATATACTGTTAAAGCAGGTTTAAATAGACGGTTTACAAAATGGCATAGCCTACGCCATAATAATATAACCCTGTTATCTGAAAGGGCTATACCGCAATAGCTCTATCATTTGCATAAAGCTAATCGTATAAAACTATAAAAATGAGGGTAGCTATTTAATGAGAAGTTTTTCAAACAAGGTTGCGGTGATCACTGGTGCCGGATCAGGCATGGGACGTTACCTAGCCATATTACTGGCAAAAGCTGGCGCTAATATCGCTATCTGCGAGATTAATGAAACGACTCTAACCGAAACTCACACCATGATGGCAGACTATGGCGTTAGTATTTCCGCCCATGTTCTGGATGTTGCAGATAAAGCGGCCGTTGAGGCCCTACCCGCTGAAGTACTAGAACAACACGGACAGGTGGACTTGGTCTTTAACAATGCGGGAGTCACCGTCGACTCTACCTTTGAGGATATGTCTGAGACAGATTGGGATTGGGTAATGAACATCAACTTGCAGGGTGTTATTAATTCTACTCGTGCTTTCTTGCCGCACCTACAACAACGGCCTGAAGCTGCCCTAATTAATACGTCCTCAATTTTTGGCATGATTACCGTACCCAATCAGTCGGTTTATCACACCGCAAAATTTGCTGTGCGCGGCTTTACAGAGTGCCTAGCCAAGGAGCTCAAAGACAGTAACGTGCAAATACACTGCGTCCACCCCGGCCACATTGGTACTAACATTGTCACCAATGCTCGTATGAATAAGCGTGAAGACGCCATCAGTCCCATGCAACAGATGATGGGCAAGCTCATCGGCATAGGTAGCACCCAGGAGGAAATGGCAGATTTCTTCCGCAATAACGGCATGCATCCAAGTCGAGCATCCAATATCATCTTAAAGGGCGTACTTAAAAATCGTATGCGTATTTTTGTTGGCGCAGATGCCAAGCTTATGGATCTATCACAGAGATTATTCCCCATGCACTATGACAGAGTATTTCCGCTGTTTCAGATACCTCTAACACTGATGAGAAATAAAAAGCCTTTAAACTACTAACGATAAAAATCGAGAGATAACTATAAAAATGCAAATTGAGCATACTGATGTCGTCATTGTTGGTGCTGGCCTCTCAGGAATTGGCGCCGCTTACCACCTCACTAAGAAGTGCCCAAACCATAACTACCTAATTTTGGAGAGCCGTACTGCTATTGGTGGTACCTGGGATCTTTTTCGTTATCCTGGTGTTCGTTCAGACAGTGACATGCATACTCTAGGCTATAGTTTCAAACCGTGGAATAGCGCCAAAGCCATTGCCGATGGACCTTCGATTCTTAAATATGTCCGCGAGACAGCCACTGATAATAAAATTGAAGAAAAAATTCGCTATAACAGTAAGCTAACTGGGGCTAATTGGGACAGTGAGACTAACCTTTGGACCCTAACCATAGCTCAGACAGACACTGGTAAGTCGGTAAAAATCAGCTGTAACTTCTTGCATATGTGCGCAGGTTATTATAGCTATGAGCAGGCTCATGACCCTAAGTTTCCAACAACTGACGCCTTTAAGGGCAAACTTATACACCCTCAGTTTTGGCCCGAAGATGTAAGCTATGAAAATAAAAAGGTCGTTGTCATCGGCTCGGGAGCAACGGCGGTTACGCTAGTACCTTCGATGGCGGAAAAAGCTGCTAGCGTGACCATGCTGCAACGCTCACCCACTTATATTATTTCGCGGCCCTCCGAGGACTGGTTTGCCAATGGATTGCGCAAGTTACTGCCACATAGCTGGGCTTATGCCCTAACACGCTTGCGCAACACGCGATTCCAAGAGTACATCTACAAGCGCACGCGAAAAAACCCAGAGAAAGTCAAAAAGACACTGCTTGATATGGTGCGCAAAGAGCTCGGCCCCGACTACGATGTCGACAAACATTTTACCCCCAGCTACAACCCTTGGGACCAACGCCTGTGTCTAGTCCCTGACAGTGACCTATTCACCGCTATAAAAAATGGCAGTGCCGCCGTGGTGACTGATCATATCGACACCTTTACAGAGAATGGCATTCAGCTTAAATCGGGTGAGCACCTTGACGCCGACATCATTGTCAGTGCCACAGGCTTGCAACTTGTCATGATGGGTGGCGCAGAGATAACGGTCGATGGAAATATTGTAGACTTTGCTAAACTCTGGACCTACAAAGGACTAATGGTCTCTGACGTGCCCAACATGGTCTCCACCTTTGGCTACATTAACGCTTCTTGGACACTGCGCGCAGACCTAACTGCAGAGTGGGTCTGCAAAACGCTTAATCATATGGCTGACACCAATACCACGAGCGTTGTACCTATAGTACCAGCAGACTTGCTCGACATGCCGGTACGAAACTGGATCGCTGATTTCCCTGCAGGTTACCTGCAGCGAGTGATGCACCTATTCCCCAAACAGGGTAATCGAGAGCCCTGGGTGAACACTCAAGACTTCCGTAGAGATCGCACATTATTTAATCAACCGTTAGGTGCTGATACCGCTCTGCAATTCAGCCAGCACAAAGAATCAACCGTCAAAAGCGCTTAGCGCTCTAATCAGAAAAAGGGTCGTTTGTTAAGACCCTTGACCTTGGACTATACTCCACCCTTTATGCTGAGGACATGGAGGCAAATACGATGCTTAAAATTGGTGCATTAGCGAGCCTAGCCGGCGTCTCGAGAGACACTCTACGGTTCTACGAAAAACACGGCCTAATTACGCCAGACACCCGCACTGACTCTGGTTATCGTCTGTATTCTGAAACGGACGTGTATCGTATTAGTTTTATACTGAGCGCGAAAGAAGTCGGCTTTACGCTAAACGAAATACATCAGTTACTGGAATTAGAAGTCACCAAAGATGACAAGTCTTGTCATGATGTAAAGCAATTTGTTGACAATAAAATACAGGTGGTTAATCAGCGCCTGGGTGAAATGGAAAAGATTAAGCAGTCATTAAAAACGCTAAGCAATGCCTGCTGTGGCGGCGATGAGCCGGCCACTCACTGCACCATTTTAGGGGCTTTAAGTGTCCAAAATAGGTAGAAAAGCATGTCTTTAATTGAACATTTTATCGGTCTATTTATCGAGTCAGCGCCTTGGCTACTCATGGGCTTTACCGTTGCAGGGCTCATGAAGGCTTTTGTGCCCAGCGAGCTACTCGCTAAACATCTTGGCGAACCGGGCTTAATGGCCACAGTCAAAGCATCCCTTCTAGGAGCGCCCCTGCCTCTTTGCTCCTGCGGAGTGATTCCAGCAGCCCTTGGCCTACGCCGCAGTGGCGCCTCTAAGGCCGCAACCACCTCTTTCCTGATATCTACACCAGAGACAGGCGTGGACTCAGTAACCGTCTCTTACGCGATGCTAGGACCATTTATGGCCGTTATTCGCCCCATTGCCGCTATTTCCACTGCAATCACCGCTGGTTTGCTGGTAGGCGCCGACAAAGACGAGCCAGCGCCAATCACCTCAGAGCTGGTTCAATCGTGCTGTGCCAGTAAAGCCCCAGAACCCGAGCCAAGCTGCTGCAGTCAAACCAATGTCGAAGCTAGTGCACCTGAAACTCTGGCGACTCGCCTAAAAGACAGCATGAAGTTCACCTTTGTCGATCTCATCAAAGATATCAGCCTGTGGCTGCTGATTGGCTTGGGCATTGCCGCAGTGGTTAAAACCTATGTACCCACCGAATTTTTAGCCCAGTGGGGTGATGGCTTTATGGCCTTTGTGGTCATGGCTCTAATTGGCGTACCTATGTACATCTGCGCCCTAGCCTCAACCCCTATTGCCGCTGGGCTGTTATTTTCCGGCGTATCCCCAGGTGCCACATTAGTCTTTATGCTGATTGGGCCTGCCACTAACATCGCTACCATGGGCCTAGTCAAACGTGAGCTAGGCAATCGAGCCCTGACGGCCTACCTTGGCAGTGTTGTCGGGGTTGGCTTTGCCTTTGGCTATCTAACCAACTACCTAGCCGCAGAGTGGGGCATCGACTTTTTAGCGCAAACCCAAACCGCACACGCCATGCTTAATACGCCCATAGCAACAGCCTCGGCCATCGCGCTCGCTGGGTTAATGATTTATGCGCTGGGATCCAAGTACCTCATGACTCCCAAATTAAAAACACCCGCGACTCATTCATAAGTTGCACCAAAAGGCCTTTTTTAATGATGACTAATAGGGATAATTTGATGGTTGGCTTAGCCCTGATATTCATTTATCTAGGGGCAATGATTGCGTTTGATTTTCCATGGAAAGGCGGTGGAATCCCAATCACCGGCCAAAGCCTTGCAGTGCTGGTCGTAGGATTTGTGCTGGGGCGAAAAAGAGGATTACTTGCCATCGCACTTTATTTGATTTTAGGATTAGTGGGTTTGCCTGTTTTTGCAAAAGGTGCGTCGGGAATAGAAATATTGATGGGAGGCAGTGGCGGATTTTTGTATGGTTTTTTAGTCGGCGGTTATGTCTGTGGCGCCCTGCAAGAGAACGGCTATGGGCGAAGCTTCGTCGATAGTTTAACGGCCATGACTATTGGAACTGCGGTAATTTTAACCTGCGGAATTGCTCAACTATCGTTTTTATACGGGTTTGAAAAAGCTTTAGAGTATGGGTTTTTCCCCTTTTGGCCAGGAGCGATTGTGAAAATCATCTTAGGTGCAGCGATCGTTTACTGTATTCCAAAAGAAAGATATTCAGGACCCACGCCACCGCAATATACAGGCATTATAAGCAGTGAAGAATGATTTGAATTTTGTTCAGTTATGCATAAAAAAAGCGGCCCGCAGGCCGCTTTTTTTATTAACTATTTAACCGCCAAATAATCTTACCAGCCGGTAATTTCTTTCAGACCATTACCAATCTCAGCAAGGCTACGCACAGTTTTAACACCGGCATCTTCAAGGGCTGCGAACTTCTCATCAGCTGTGCCTTTACCCCCTGAAACGATAGCACCTGCATGGCCCATACGCTTACCTGCCGGGGCTGTTACACCAGCAATGTAAGAGACAACTGGCTTAGTGACGTTGGTTTTGATGTAGGCTGCGGCTTCTTCTTCTGCCGTGCCGCCAATTTCGCCGATCATAACAATGGCTTCGGTGGCTAGATCTTTTTCAAACAGCGCCAAGATGTCGATAAAGCTTGACCCAGGAATCGGGTCGCCGCCAATACCCACACAGGTAGATTGACCAAAGCCGTAGTCGGTAGTCTGCTTGACTGCTTCGTAGGTCAATGTGCCAGAACGCGAGACAATGCCCACTTTGCCTGGCAGATGGATATGACCGGGCATAATGCCGATTTTACATTCACCTGGCGTGATGACACCCGGGCAGTTAGGCCCGATAAGGCGCACGCCTAAGGTGTCGCAAACGACTTTACAGTCGAGCATGTCTTGAGTGGGAATGCCTTCAGTAATACACACTACAAGTTTAAGGCCCGAATAAGCAGCCTCAAGAATAGAGTCTTTACAAAATGGCGCCGGCACGTAGATAACAGAGGCTTCTGCCCCTGTTTCCGCAACGGCTTCGGCCACTGTGTTAAACACGGGCAGTCCAAGGTGCGTTGTGCCGCCCTTACCGGGGGTTACACCGCCAACCATTTTTGTGCCGTATTCAATCGCTTGCTCTGAGTGAAAGGTACCCTGCCCGCCAGTAAAACCCTGACAGATAACTTTGGTGTCGCTGTTAATTAAGATAGACATGTTTAGTTACCCTCCGCGGCTTTAACAACCTGTTGGGCTGCATCTGTAAGGCTTGTAGCAGCAATAATGGCAAGACCAGATTCGGCCAGTTTTTTAGTTCCTAGCTCCGCATTGTTGCCTTCTAATCGAACAACCACTGGAATGGTCACACCCACTTCTTGGACTGCGCCGATCACGCCTTCGGCGATCAGATCACAACGAACAATACCGCCGAAGATGTTGATCAGTACGGCTTTAACATTGCTGTCTAAAAGAATAATTTTAAACGCTTCAACCACACGCTCTTTAGTCGCGCCGCCCCCAACATCAAGGAAGTTGGCCGGTGAACCACCGTGCAGGTTAACAATATCCATGGTGCCCATCGCCAAACCAGCACCGTTAACCATGCAACCAATATCGCCCTCAAGGGCTACGTAGTTAAGGTCCCATGCAGAGGCATGTGCTTCGCGAGTATCTTCCTGGGAGGAATCATGCATTTCTTTGATCTGTGGCTGACGATACAGGGCGTTGCCGTCAATAATGACTTTGGCATCTAAGCAGTGCAGATTGCCTTCATCGGTGATAACCAATGGGTTAACTTCTAGTAATTCAAGGTCTTTCTCTTTGAACAATTTAGCCAAACCCATAAAGATGCTGACAAATTGCTTAACCTGAACGCCTTTTAGGCCCAATTTAAACGCTAGATCACGTCCTTGGTAAGGCTGCGCGCCCGTTAGAGGGTCGATAGTCGCCTTCAGTATTTTTTCAGGAGTTTCTTCTGCTACCTTTTCAATCTCTACACCGCCCTCAGTAGAGGCCATAAAGATTATACGACGTGTGCCACGATCTACCACAGCGCCAAGATACAATTCTTGATCAATGTCAGTGCAGGTTTCAACCAGAATACGGCTCACTGGCTGGCCTTTAGCATCTGTTTGGTAGGTAACGAGGTTTCGACCTAGCCATTTGCGAGAAAACTCTTGAATTTCAGCTTTTGAACTAACTAACTTAACGCCGCCAGCCTTGCCGCGACCGCCAGCATGCACCTGGGCTTTTACCACCCAACGATTGCCGCCAATAATGTCAGCCGCCGCAACGGCTTCCTGAACTGTTTCTGCCGCAACGCCTTTGGACACTGGCAGACCATATTCAGCAAACAACTGTTTGCCTTGATATTCGTGCAGGTTCATACATAGATTCCTGTTAATGTTTAGGTTGTATTGTACTCTAGGCTATTCAGCAAATAGCCCAGGGCACAAAAAGTTAATTTTTCTAGCGTCGCTTACGATTTGGAATATGAATGGCGCCGCCATTAACTGCCAACGCTGCCTCATGGACTGCCTCAGACAATGTGGGATGGCCAAACACGATCATACCTAAGTCTTCTGCACTGGAACCAAATTCCATGGCTATAGCGACTTGCTGAGTTAAATCAGCAGCACTTGGCCCAACAATATGGCAACCCAGTATGCGATCAGTATCAGCATGAGCAATGATTTTTACCATTCCGTCAGTGTCGTTTGCCGCCAACGCCCTACCGCTCGCTACGAATGGAAACGTACCAACGTTATAAGGCTCCCCTGCAGCCTTAACCTGCTCTTCAGTCTGACCGACAGAAGCGACTTCAGGGTGAGTATAAATTACGTTAGGGACAATATCGTAGTTCATTTGGGCCTTGTGACCGGCAATGCGCTCTGCCACCATCACGCCCTCTTCTGACCCTTTGTGAGCAAGCATAGGGCCACGTACTAAATCGCCCACAGCGTATACCCCGGGTGCATTAGTTGCACAAAAATCGTTAACATATACGGAGCCACGATCATCAACATCAACGCCGCTGTCTGGCGCAAGAAGCCCCTGCGTGAATGGTCGACGACCCACGCAGACGATAAGCTTATCAAAGGTTTCCTTTAGCTCTTCACCCGCCGTTGTTTTGTAAGTCACCTCGACTTCGCGTCCTTTAATTTCCGTACCAGTAACGCGGGCACCCAGACGAATATCTAAACCCTGCTTGGTAAAGATTTTCTTAGATTCTTTTGCAATGGCTTTATCCATAATGGCCAAGAAGTCGTCAAGCGCTTCCAGTAATACCACTTTAGAGCCTAGCCGACCCCAGACAGAGCCTAACTCTAGACCAATAACACCTGCACCAATCACGCCCAGACGCTCTGGTACTTCGCCCATTTCCAGCGCTCCAGTAGAATCAAGAATCAGGTCGTTATCAACCGGTGCAACAGGAATGGCAATAGGCAAAGAGCCTGAAGCCAAAATTACATTTTCTGCGTCTATGACAGAGACAACGCCATTGTTGTCGGTCAATTCAACCTTTTTAGCTGCAAGAAGTTTGCCCGTGCCATAGAGTGCCGTCACGCCGTTAGCTTTAAACAGCCCCGCAATGCCACCCGTAAGCTGCTTAACAATTTTGTCTTTTCGTCCAAGCATAGCTTGGATATCCATCTCAACACCCGCAGTGCTGATACCATGAACCGCCAAGCCTTCTGCTGCTTCATGATACTTATAAGAGCTGTCTAGCAACGCCTTTGAGGGAATACAACCAACATTGAGGCAGGTACCACCGTTGACACCGGCTCCTTCATTGTTTTTCCATTTCTCAATGCAAGCGGCTTTAAGCCCGAGTTGTGCAGCCCGAATCGCAGCAACATACCCAGCAGGGCCACTACCAATTACAACAACATCATACTTATCTGACATCTATATACCTATATATATCATTTATTTACAGATTAAATCTCAAGTAAAATCTTGGCAGGATCTTCGATCAACTGTTTGATTGCCACCAAGAACTGTACCGCTTCCTTGCCATCGATCAGACGGTGGTCGTAGGACAATGCCAAATACATCATCGGCCGAATCACGACTTCGCCGTTAACTGCCATGGGCCGCTCTTGAATCTTATGCATCCCCAAAATAGCTGCTTGAGGGGCATTAAGAATAGGCGTTGAAATCAACGAGCCATAGACACCGCCGTTGGTAATAGTAAAGGTGCCGCCGGTCATTTCGTCAATAGTGAGCTTGCCATCGCGGGCCTTACCCGCATAGGTGCTAATCGTATTTTCTATCGTAGCTATGCTCATATTTTCTGCATTCCGCAGAACTGGCACTACCAAACCACGCTCGGTTGACACCGCTACGCCAATATCCTGATAGCCGTGATAAACGATATCGGAGCCGTCAATAGAGGCATTTACTAGCGGGAATCGCTTCAACGCTTCTACAGCAGCTTTGACAAACAAGCCCATAAAGCCGAGTCGAGTGCCATTGTGCATCTTAGTGAACTCGTCCTGGTACTGTTTGCGAAGGCTCATCATGGCTGACATATCGACTTCATTGAAAGTAGTCAATGACGCGGTTGTCTGAGTCACATCCATAAGGCGCTCTGCAATACGGGCGCGCATACGAGTCATAGGCACTCGGCGCTCGACTCGTTCGCCGTCTTGCAATAGAGGCTCTAGGGCTGCTGACTCTTTTGATGCCGCCGTAACGATTACAGCCGCAACAGACACCACTGCAGGGCTAAAATTGACGACATCTTCTTTAGTAATACGCCCGCCTTTGCCCGTGCCGGAAACCTGCGACAGATCAATATCACGTTCATCAGCTAGTTTTTTTGCCGCCGGATTAACCAAAGCACCACCCACCTGATGATCAGGCTCAGGAACAGCTAATACTGTTGCAGGAGATACCGCCGCTTCACCTTCTTCAATGTGAGCTAAGACTTCGTTACTAAGGACTATATCGCCCTCAGCTTTAAGCAGCTTGGTTAGGGTGCCAGAAGCCGATGCAACAACCTCCAGGACCACTTTATCTGTTTCAATATCAACAATAAGCTCATCGCGAGCAACGCTGTCGCCGGGCTGCTTGTGCCAAGCCGCCAGTGTCCCCTCTTGTACGGATTCTGGGTAAGTCGGTGCCTTAATTTCAATGGCCATTAATCTATTCCTAGTTTAAGCGT
>JAPKBI010000099.1 GCA_028823475.1 Halioglobus sp.
TGCCATCCTCTGGCTTGGCCATACGCTCGGCCATCTCCGGCACAGCGCTGGTCATACCCGTTCGAGCAGAGGGTGCCACTGCATTGGCAGTGATGTTGTAACGGCCAAGCTCTGCGGCTTGATTGAGTGTCAATGCAGCGATGCCCGCCTTGGCTGCGGCATAGTTTGATTGCCCGATGGAGCCCTGCAAGCCTGCACCAGACGTGGTGTTAATAATACGCGCAGCCACCGGCTTGCCTTCCTTTGACCGGCCACGCCAATAGTGCACAGCATGAGAGCTGATGCAAAAATGGCCTTTGAGATGCACTGCCATGATGGTGTCCCACTCTTGCTCGGTCATCGAAGCGAACATGCGATCACGATTGACGCCGGCGTTATTCAACACGATGTGCAGATCCCCATAACTCTCAATGGCCTGCTTAATAGCATTGAGGCTATCGTCGTAATTGGTGATATCGCTACTGTTAACAACGGCTTTGCCGCCAGTGGCGATGATGTCGTCCACCACTGACTGGGCAGCATCCGTATTGATATCGTTCACCACAACGGCGCAGCCCTCGGATGCAAATACCCTTGCATGTGCTGCACCCAGACCGCCACCGGCACCGGTGATAATGGCTACCCGGCCTTGTAGAATTCCACTCATCTTTAATATCCTTTATTTATGTCTTGTTGCATCGTGTTACAAAAACCGGCTCACATAGTCCCTGTGGCCCTACAACCGCTCCAGAATAGTGACGTTAGCCTGACCACCGCCCTCACACATAGTCTGCAAGCCGTACTTGCCACCCGTGCGTTCCAATTCATACAGCAATGTCGTCATCAACTTAGTCCCAGAGGCTCCTAACGGATGTCCCAGTGCTATCGCACCACCGTTCACGTTTGTCTTCTCAATCGGATAGCCCATCTCAAGCAGCCACGCCATCGGCACCGATGCAAACGCTTCGTTAATTTCTACCAGATCAATGTCCGACAATTTTATACCGGATTTTTTTATCGCATGCTCAGTTGCAGGAATTGGCGCGGTGAGCATCCAGATGGGATCCGCCGCACGTACGCTCATGTGCACGATGCGCGCGCGGGGTGTGAGGTTATAACGCTTCAATGCCGCCTCTGAAACCACCAGCACCGCCGAAGATCCATCACAGGTCTGACTGGACACCGCGGCCGTGATCGTACCGCCTTCCATCAAGGGTTCCAGTGCGGCCATTTTCTCCATGGAGGTATTGCGCGGAGTCTCATCCATATCAACCCCATTGAGCGGTGCAATTTCACGATCGAAACGGCCTTCCGCAATCGCAGCAAGCGCCAACGTGTGCGAGCGAAGTGCAAACTCTTCCATTTGCTCCCGCGATATCTTCCATTTGTCTGCAATCATTTGTGCTGAGACAAACTGCGAGGGAGGAATGCTCCCGTAACGCGCAACCCAACCCTGACTCCCTGAAAAGGGATCGCTGAACCCCATCGGCTGCGCCGCAATCATAGCGGACGATATTGGAATCTGTGTCATGGTCTGAACTCCGCCGGCAACGACCACATCATTAACCCCGGCCATAATAGCCTGCGCGGCAAAATGCACCGCCTGCTGTGAAGAACCACACTGGCGATCAATCGTTGTACCGGGCACCACATCAGAAAGACCCGCGGCCAGCCAGGCGGTACGAGCAATATCGCCCGCTAAGGGCCCGATAGTGTCAACGCAGCCGAACATGACGTCGTCGTACTCATCGTCAGGAATACCATTACGATCGACCAACGTTTTCAGTACGTGGGCGCCGAGATCAGCGCCATGCACATCACTCAGACCTCCTTTACGGCGGCCTGTCGGTGATCTTACTGCGTCTACTATGTATGCATCTGCCATGTTCATACCCTTTATTTTCAAACGAAAGTGGCACCAGCACCCAGCACCGCGTCTGTGGCGAAAATACGTTCACCAATCCGTCTTTTGTGAAAGCCTGCGTCACCCCAGGTGTTGGCAAGCGCCCACGCTTTCTTCATAAAAATATGTAAGTCAACTTCCCAGGTGTAACCCATGGCACCGTGGACCTGCACACTGTTTTTCGCTGCCAGATTAGCGGCCTCACACGCGACCAGCTTGGCGTGAGACACGGCGTGGGCCGCCACCTCCTGACCCATTGCTACCGCGTAAGCTGCGCGATGCGTCGGTGCCTTGGCGTATTCAAGCCGCACGGCAACATTGGCCATATGGTGCTTTACCGCCTGAAAACTTCCGATAGGTTTGCCAAACTGCTGACGCTCACTGGTGTATTGCACCGAAAGGTCGATCATTCGCTGCGCCAGCCCCAAGACTTGAGCCGCACACCCCAGGGCACCGCGATTCAGCGTAGTGGCAATAAGCGCTGCAGCCTGCTCACCGCTAGCAACCACAGTGGCACCGGTGAGTAACTCCACCGTGAACAACTTTCGCGACGGGTCGACGGATTCGTTGTAACGCAGGCTGACCTCGTCTGGCGTTGCCGCATAGAGTTTATCGCCCTGCTGAATCAACAGTAGGTCGGCCACGTGTGCGTCCTCCACCAACAGATTCTGCTCTAGGCCGACAATCACCTTCGCCTCACCACTGGCCACTTTGGGCAGCCATTGCTC
Organism: Halioglobus sp.; assembly: GCA_028823475.1. Lineage (GTDB taxonomy): Bacteria > Pseudomonadota > Gammaproteobacteria > Pseudomonadales > Halieaceae > Marimicrobium. Next base: position 2,611 of record JAPKBI010000099.1, read on the forward strand.
GCCCAACTCACCGCCTATGTCATTCAACAGTGGTACCGCAACCATCACCGTGTGTACCAAGGGTTCAGGCAATCCGACGTAGCCACACTCCTGTGCCAACAGCACAAAATCTAGCACCGTCATACCGAGGCCGCCGTGTACTTCTGGCACAGTCATACCGGTCAAACCCAACTCTGCGAGCTGATTCCACAATGCGTCTTCGCGACCGCTGTCAGACTCCCAACTGGCGCGGATACGTTCGGCTGTCACTTCGTTAACCAGAAAATCCCGCACGGACTCCTGAAACAGCAATTGGTCTTCAGAAAATGTAAAATCCATAAATTACCTCGGCATTCCCAGCATTCTTTCGGCGATAATATTGCGCTGCACTTCGTTGGTTCCCGCGTAAATTGGTCCAGACTGCGAGAATAACCAACCGTCCAGCCATGCGCCTACACCGTGCGCATCTGGCGCATGCGGAAGCAGTTCCGCCCGTGCACCCAGAATACTCATCGCGGTGGCGTGCATATTCTGATCCAATTCAGACCAGAAAATTTTGTTAGTGGAAGACTCCGCGCCGATCTTGCCGCCCTTATTCAAACGACAAGCGGTCTGGTAGGTCGCCAGGCAGTAACTCTCTGCATCAAGGTACGCGCCAAGCACGGCATCTTTTACCGCAGGATCACAATCTGCCGACACGCGATTGGCGCTATACAGCTCGACCAGACGACGCGCGGTTTCCTGAAAGCGCGCTGGCGAGCGCAACATCAGGCCGCGCTCGAAGCCTGCTGTTGCCATAGCAACACTCCAGCCCGCACCTTCATCACCGAGGCGATTCTCAACACCAACTTCAACATTGTCGAAAAATATTTCCGCAAAGCCAGGCAGTCCGTCAAGCTGTGGAATCGGACGCACTGTGATGCCAGGACTGTCCAGCGGCACCAAAATAAAGGTAAGACCGCGATGGCGCTCGGACTGCGGATCGGTGCGAAACATACCAAAACACCAGTCCGCCCAAACGGCCCGAGTAGACCAGGTCTTCTGGCCGTTGATAATGTACTTGTCTCCTTCCAGCGTCGCGGTGGTCCGTATTGCGGCCATATCGGAACCGGCATTAGGCTCTGACCAGGCCTGCGCCCAGACTTCTTCGCCGTTGGCCATTTTTGGCAGAATGCGCGCTTTCTGCTCTTCGGTGCCGTACTCCATCAGCGTGGGACCAAGGAGGAAAATACCGTTCTGGTTGACACGCAACGGGGCCCGAATTTTATAATATTCTTCTTCGAAGATAAGCCACTCGATCAGATCGCAGCCGCGACCGCCCAGTACCTGCGGCCATGTCACCATACCCCAGCGGCCTTTATTCAGCGTTGCTTCCCATGCCCTGTGCTGAGTAAAACCCTCCTCAGTGTCAAAGCTCCGCAGCGGCTCGAGCGGGACATTGGCCGCGAGCCAGCTGCGCACCTCCTCGCGAAAGGCCTGCTGTTGTTCTGTATATGCAAGATCCATTGTCTAATCCTTAAACGTCACGTCACGTTTTTGTACAAAAGCATCGCGCGACTCCTGAGAGTCATCCATGGTGTAGGCTTCCAAAGTAAAGCCCTGTTCCCAGCGATACTTGTCTTCGAGATTACCGTCCTCGATGCCGGTGAGTGCCTCCTTGGCTAACTTAACCATTGCTGGAGATTTCGCTGCAATCTTAGCGGCAATATCGCGCGCGGCAGGTAACAGTTCAGCCAGCGGTACGACTTTCTCTACAGCCCCCAATCGGTAGGCCTCCTGCGCGTCAATAAACTCTCCGGTAAAGTACATGTAACGCACTTTTTGTACCGGGAACATGCGCTGCAGATGCGCGCCTCCCCCCATGGCTCCGCGATCAATCTCCGGAACACCGAAGCGCGCGCAGTCAGAGCAGATAATAATGTCTGCGGCTCCAGCCATACCAATACCACCGCCGAGCACAAAACTGTGCAGCGCGATAATCACCGGCTTGGGGTTGCGATGGATAGCACGAAAGGTCTCGTAGTTGCCCTTGTTTACATCCACTATTCTCGAGGGATGTGCAGCGAGTTCCTTGATATCCACACCCGCACAAAAGCCTTTACCAGCAGCACCAATAATAATCACGCGGACATCATCATTGACACCTAGCGCGTCCACCTGAGCCGCTATAGAGAACCAGCCTGCACTGTCAAAAGCATTAACGGGCGGATGATCGAGGATCATCTCCGCGATACCGTTTTCAATGTTCACCTTAAAGGGCTTGGACATAACACTACTCCTGAGAATTTTCAGTCACGCGAAGCGACAAAAGTGTAAGGCGTTGCTCGGCCTCAGCAATAATCGAAGTCACCAGTTGTTCACAGCTCAACAGCTCGTCGATCACACCCGCCACCTGACCGGAGGGCAACACACCCAGCGATGGCTCACCATCAACCATCGCTTTTTGGATAATCATTGGTGCGTTGGCAGACATGATCGCCTGAGCGGCCGTCATGTCATCGTCTTTGCCCATTGCAATAGCAGACTGCAACAGACTAAAAAAAGTCGCGCCGGTGTGTTTGCGAAACGCAAGCCCGTTACGCATCGCAATAATCAGCTTGCGCAGGGTGCTGGCCTTCTCCAGCTCGGTGAGCAACTCGTTCATAATCATACGCTGGGGTATGCCGTCCATCGCTTTAGAGACAATAATATTGCCCGGGTTTTTACAGTCGACATAACGCTGCAGCGTCTCTCGCGGCACAGGGCTTTCATCTGTCATTAAAAATCGTGTGCCCATCGCAATACCATCCGCGCCCCATGACAGAGCCGCCAACAGGCCACGACCGTCCTTGAATCCGCCCGCCCCTACCACAGGCACTTTGCCACCAACAGCATCAACGACCTGTGAAAGTAGCAGCGTCGTTGGGATCGGGCCAGTATGGCCGCCCCCTTCTCCGCCTTGCACAGTCACCGCGTCAGCGCCAAGTTCTACGGCCTTAATAGCATGCTTTGGCAGGCCCACAGTAGGCATACAAACCACGCCTGCATCCTTCAGTTTATGAATCATCTCAGGGCCAGGGGAACGAGAATAACTGACCGCTCGCACGCCGTGGCGAATCGCCATATCAACAATGTCTAACGCATTAGGCTGATACATATGGAAATTGACACCGAAAGGCTTGTCCGTGAGTTCCTTCACTCGCAGAATGTCCCGCTCCATTTCGTCAGCGGGAATGGTTGCCCCCGCCAGGAAACCGAAAGCACCTGCGTTGCAGCTTCCAGCAACCAGCTTAGGGTCAGCCACCCAGCCCATAGCGGTTTGAACAATGGGATAGCGGCAGCCCAAAAGTGTGGTTAAGCGCGTTTCAAACATGCGTGTTGCCTCGTGTCAGGAACGGTTTCCCGGGGGATTGTCTATTATCTGATGCGCCCGCTGATTATGTGGGTCCAGTGCAATAATAATATCCAGTTGCTCCTGCGTCGGTGCCTCAGTCGTTGGCACTTCTGCGGGAATGTGCAGTGGATAACCGGTATTTTTTTGCACCTCTTCTACTGTGACACCCGGATGCAATGACACCAGTCGGATCTGATGATCCGGACCACCAAAATCCATCACACACAAGTTGGTAATCACCAACCGGATATCGATATCGTCTAAGCTGTGTCCCTTAGGAAGGCGCGCTGGGTTATAGCCAATGGACGACACAAAATCGCACTCGCCTTCTTTAAACACACGGGTATTGTGTCCGGGTACAAAAAAACTGTTGGGGTGAGAAATTGAGTTTCCCGGAAACCCCCGAGCACCCAACATCATGGTCTTCGGCTTCTCATAACTACCGCCTAGCGCGGAGGTATTGGATTGACCAAACTTGTCGATCTGGACCGGGCCGAGCATGGCGTGGCGCTTGCGGCTCCAAACGTTGTCGAAAATGCGTGAAAAGCCCATCCAGCTTTCGGTAGCAGGCACAAAGTCCGCCGCACGACTGCCAATCGGATTCGGTTCACTCAACATCCACGCTTCCGAGTCCGTCATCATCAGATCGGGGTTGGTGGTTTTCATGGCCAAGCTTGCGGCTAGGCGCGGAACCACACCAATGCCGGTACCCAATACTTCACCTTCATCGGCAAAGGACTTGCTGGCGGCAACAATGCAAAGTTCGGCCAGGGTGTATTCAGCTGCTGCTGTCATTGCGTCTCTCTCCTGGTTGAATTAGTAAGTAGGCAATTCAATGGCGCAGATGGCATCGAGGCCACCCACATTGTTTTGATATTCCTGTTCAGAGGCGCCGAGGTATTTTTGAACATAATCTTTGAACCCTCCCTCGCCCTTGGCAGACGCCGCGTAAGCCTTAAAATGCGCGACATCAAATCCGTACAGCGGACTGCAGGATGTGGGGTGAGCGCCACCGGGTATCGGCACCACACCGGTGGTCACGGACCGCTCCCAGTGCACCATGCGCGCTTGCGCAGGATCGTGAAAGTACTCGGACTCAACCAGTTCGTCGCAGGACACAAAAGTCTTTACCGCTGCGCGGGCAAACCAGTCGTCCATATAATGATCGGGGCCGGCAATCTGACACACACCACGCGCATCCGCCTTGTCTGCATGAATCAGAGAAGCATCCAGTTTCAATGCTGGCATAGC
>JAPKBI010000100.1 GCA_028823475.1 Halioglobus sp.
GTCTTCGGCTGCATGGATGTCTAATAGGTCATTGTAGCAGTCGCCGCTGGACCCTCTTGCGTGCGCTGAATCTAGGTAAGTTGCTTAAACCCTTCGCTTGCAAGACATAACCGCCAGTTAGATCTTGCGGCCGTTTGATGCTTCAATAAGATCTTTCATCGGATCCGAAAAATCAGATGCACACTAAAACATCGTTTGTCATTTCATGGCTCGCAATCTCGGTATTAGTAGGCTGTAGCGAGCAAGAAGCGAGCAAATTCGAACCACCAACCGGTTCCCCGGAAATCGTCGCAGTCGAAGAGTTGGCATCCGATTTTACACTGGCTGACACATCCACATCGGCTGGCAAAATCTATACTAATAATTGTGCCAGCTGCCACGAACAGGGTCTCCACCGTGCACCGCATCGAGCGATGCTGCTTTTGATGTCACCCGATTCTATCTACCGAGCATTGGCCGAGGGAGTCATGCAGTCTCAGTCAGAAAGTTTATCGGACGAAGACAAAGTTGCTGTCTCTGAGTTTTTAGGCGGCGGTAAAATCGGTGACATGACTGCGAGTCCAGAGCCAGCCCAATGCAAAGATAAATCAAACCAATTTGACTACAACGAGCCGCCTGTTTTTCAAGGTTGGGGGCTCACTCAAGCCAGTACCCACTCAATCCCCGCTGAGACTGCAGGGTTGAATAAAAAGAATATCGCTTCCCTGAAACTTAAATGGGCCTTTGCGTTTCCGGGCGCTCTGCGTACCCGTTCTCAACCGGCATTAGCCGGCGGGGCAATTTATGTCGGGAGTCATGGCGGCACCGTCTATGCCTTTGATCGAGAGACTGGTTGCGCCCGCTGGACCTTTGCCGCTTCCGCTGAAGTACGCACAGGAATAGTAATCAGCCCATGGGATGAAGGGGATAAGTCTGCTGAGCCAATGGCATATTTTGGCGATCTGATTGGAAACCTGTACGCGCTCAATGCAATAACAGGAGCGTTAAAGTGGCGAGCAAGACCGGATGAACACCCGACTACAACTCTAACGGGCACGCCTTCACTTCATCAAGGCGTTCTGTACGTACCTGTCTCATCTCTCGAAGTAGTGCCGGCAGCAGAACCTGACTATGAATGTTGCCACTTCCGGGGCTCGGTGGTCGCCTATAATGCCAGGACCGGCGAGCAAAAGTGGCAGGGATTTACTATTCCCGAAAAGTCGACTGCGAAAACTCTAAACGCTGCGGGGACCCAAAACTATGGTCCATCCGGCGCACCGGTGTGGAACAGTCCTGCCATTGATGTCAAACGCAATCAACTGACAATAGGTACTGGCGAGAATTATTCTTCACCCGCGAGCGGAGAGAGCGACGCGGTGATCGCGTTCGATCTAACGACAGGTAACGTCAACTGGGTGTATCAGGCCACTACCGGTGATGCCTGGAACACAGCCTGTGGACGGAAAGACGATACAAACTGCCCTACCGAAGATGGTCCGGATTTTGACTTCGGCGCTGGCACATTATTAGCTGAGGACCTCGATGGTATCGACTACGTCATTGGTGGACAAAAATCGGGAGTCGTACACGCGATTGATCCCGATACCGGAAAAGTAGTCTGGCAGACTAAAGTTGGCCGCGGAGGAATACACGCTGGTGTTTATTTCGGTATGGCTACAGATCAAGGACGCTTGTTCGTCCCCATCAGCGACACACCTGATGGGCGTGAGTATCTGGAACCAGCCAGGCCTGGAATGTACGCACTGGATCTAAGAAATGGTGAGTACATCTGGAAGTCACCGGCAGAAGACATCTGCCGCGAGGATCAGCAATATTGTCAACCTGGTTATCCCGCAGCGATTACAGTAATCGATCAGATCGTTATTGCCGGCAGCAACGATGGTCACCTACGCATCTTTGATGTTGAGACGGGTCAAATCCTTTGGGATCTTGATACCGCTATTGAGTTTGATTCATTAGGTGGGGGTAAAGCGAAAGGCGGTTCCTTTGGCGGAGGTGCAGCGCCTATAGCCTTCAAAAGTCAGCTGATCGTTAATTCCGGCTATGGCTTTGCTGGAAAGATGCCAGGCAACGCACTGCTGGTATTCGAAGCCAAATAACTCTCTAACAATTTTATAGGACCAAAAATGAAAGGTTTCTTTATAGCTATAGTTCTAATCAGCCCCCTAATGGTCTTCAAGACTGCGATTGCAGAACCCGAATATATCCGGCTTGGGATGGAAATTGATGTAGAAAAACCCGCCGATGAGCTTTGGGCAATTGCAGGTGGCTATTGTGACATTCGCGAGTGGGCGAATATTGAGTGCGAAATAACCTCGGGCGACGGCGACATAGGTACCGTTCGAGAGTTACTGGGTGGAGCAATCACTGAAGTGATGGTCGCGAAAACAGATCTTTCTTATGGCTACGTTCAGCCTGCAGAAGAAGGACAGTTTTACGATCTCTACCATGGGTTTATGGAAGCGAAGCCGGTTAACAGTAGCAGCTCCAAGCTTTTTTACACCCTAATTTACGATCTATCAAACTTTCCTGATCAGGCTGCTAAAAATGCAGACATGGCACGGCGTAGGACCCAGTTTGATACATTATTGCTGAACATAAAAACGATGGCGGAAGAGCCAACAAATTAGTGACGAAGATTCTGCCTGTAGTTGTTATTAACGTTATTCATTAGAGTCCGTCTTTCATAACGACACGTAGAAAATTTGACATTCAGTCACATCGATTGTCACTCTTCCGATAGGTCGACTTTTTAAATAAGGCAACGGCGATCGCCTCAAAGTCAGTTTAACTGCGCAGGTTGACTATGGCAGCAAGGATCGTTTGTATATAGCTTCTTCGTCAAACTGCACACTGATAGGTAACTTGGCCATACTTTTTAAAAGACGGTTTGTGATCTACTCCCAACAGCATTTTGCTGAATCTCTATTTGGCGTTGGGAGTAACCTCGCTTCGCACTAAAGGTCGCTTATTTTATCCAAAAAATCATTTAAAGCCGTGTGTATCGAACCGAAAATCAATTTGGCCGGTTCAAAACCAGCAGCGATTAAAGTGCCTTTCAGTTTACCTTTTGCGGGAAAATTATTTTATGAGGTATTTTTCTCGCTCCGGAGTTTGGCCTCTCGGAAAAATTAGTCGGTTGCAGAATATGCTGCAATCTATCCCCCAAGACTATTCAGACTGACGTAGATTTTGTGGTATAAATAACGCCCTAAAAATTAGATTATCGTTATCCCCGCGTGCTCTGAAACGAGCACGAAGATAATACGATGCAATTAGTAAAAAATCAGCCATGGAAGACATTAAATGACGCAAATAGCATATAGAGAATTTTTAGGTGACAGCCCCAACTGGTTCAAACTGTCTATCTTGGTTTTCCTGGTCCTCTGCTTTCCATTAAAAATGGTTGTGGGGACGACCGTCATCGGATGGATGTTCCTAGGAATGTTCATCCTGACTCTTGCCATGGCTTTAAAATGTTACCCACTGCAAAGTGGCGGGCTTCTGGGCCTGGGAATCCTGGCGCTAGGTTTAACGTCTCCAGAGACCGTGTGGCATGAGATACAGGCCAACCTTGGTGTACTTGCCCTGTTGATATTTATGGTGAGCTTCATTTACTTCATGAAGCCACTGCTAACGTTTGTATTTGCGAAACTAATAGTGAATGTGCGGAGTAAATGGATGCTCTCATTGATGTTCTCAGTGATGGCCGCTTTTCTTTCAGCCTTCCTTGATGCATTAACGGTTACGGCCGTGCTGATTGCTGTCTTTGTTGCCTTGTATGGCGTCTATGAGAAAACACGTTCAGCGAACATTGCAAATATTTACCACGACGGCGCCTCAGCTCAAGGTGTACTGAGTGATGATAGTCTGGAAAAATTTAGGGCGTTTATTCGCAGCCTTGTAATGCATGGCGCGATTGGTACAGCGCTTGGTGGTGTAACTACGATGGTAGGAGAACCGCAGAACCTCCTGATCGCCGATAAGATGGGTTGGGATTTTATTCAGTTTGCGCAAGAAATGTCACACGTCACAATACCTGCGGTCATTGCCGGTTTTCTGACATGCATTGCGCTTGAACTGACAGGAATTCTGGGATACGGAGCGAAACTGGATCCGGAAGTCCGATCAATACTAAAGGGCTACATTCAAGAGGAGGACGAAAAAAGAACACAAAGAGAGATTTATGGCCTCTTTGTACAGGGAATCTGCGGTGTTCTTTTGGTAATTGGGCTGGCGCTACATATCATGGAGGTGGGGCTTATTGGATTGTGCCTACTGGTTGCTGTGACCGCACTCACAGGCATCAACGAAGAGCATCAAATAGGTCATGCCTTTGAGGAGTCTTTACCTTTCGTTTCGCTACTCTGCATCTTCTTCATCGTCGTCGGGATGATTCATGATCTACATCTCTTTAGCCCCATCATCCAGTGGGTGCTGGCATTACCGATTGAAGATCAACCAAGGGCATTTTTTCTGGCAAACGGACTGTTGTCGGCAATCTCTGACAATGTATTCGTAGCTACCGTATATATAAATGAAGTGAAGGCTGCATTTGATGCCGGTGATATTTCGAGAGCACATTTCGATAGCCTGGCGGTCAGCATAAATACCGGAACAAACCTTCCTTCTGTTGCAACCCCGAATGGCCAGGCAGCATTTTTATTTCTCCTAACCTCTGCGCTCGCACCGCTTATTCAACTTGGCTATGTGCGCATGGTGATAATGGCCTTTCCTTACACTATTGTACTAACGATCGTAGGATTCTTGTTTCAGTAGATGGATGAGATAGTAATTCTTGAACAAATAGAATATTCGTTTCACCTGCTTTGCTGATGCTCATCAAACTTGAGTCTACCGTGACCTGGAAGAGAGCCAACTGGCCATCGTATACTCAATACAATCCTTTCCAAAAATGATTAGATGATTTTCAACAACCATTCCCGCATAGTCAGAAAATATATCACCCCCCCACATCCCAGCCAATGAACAAACTAAAATCAACGGGGCCTCTAGCCGGGGTAAAGGTACTCGACCTTTGCTCTGTCGTATCCGGCCCCATGGCAGCAGTGATCCTTGCAGACCAAGGCGCCGATGTTATTAAAGTCGAGCCACCAGGTTGGGGTGACGGCATCCGTCAGCTTGGCGCGAGTAGAAACGGCCTTAGCGCAATTTTCGCCATGATCAATCGCAACAAGAGATCGATAGGCCTCAACCTAAAGCACCCGGACGGTGCGCGCATCGCTTCCAGACTCGCCCAGGATGCTGACGTTGTCATTCAAAATTATCGACCTGGAAAGATGGACAAACTGGGACTTGGCTACAATGACTTGAAGCAAGATCACGCTGAGCTGATTTACGCATCAATCAGCGGCATGGGCGAAATCGGACCTTACTCCGAACAGCGCGTGTACGATTATGTTATTCAAGGGATCAGCGGTGTTGTGGATGCCCAGTCAACCGGCGAGCCTAAAATGGTACGCACGATTATTTACGACAAAGTCACTGCGCTCATCGCCGCTCAAGGAATTACAGCGGCCTTGTTCGCCAGAGGGAATGGTGCTGGAGGTCAACATATCAAGTTGTCGATGCTAGATGCCGGGATCTATTTTAATTGGCCCGACCTCATGTGGAATTATAGCTTTGAGGGCGATGATGTGCAGTACGCGGGAGACCTTGCGGATATGTACGAGGTCAGTAAGACAAGAGATGGACACATCGTCTCACATCATCTCGGAGCCGATACTTCATCATATAGCACAGACGAAATCGTTGACCTGCTCGCGGAAAACGGTATTCCGGTTGCTAAGGCGAATTCACGCGCAGACGTCATGAATGATCCACAGGTCCTAGCAATGGGCATTATCGAATCCAGTCAGCATCCGCGGGGGGGGCATATGCTATTACCTAGGACGCCGGTCAGATTTGAAGGCACACCAACAAAACCACACTTGGTATCACCAGAAGTTGGTGAGCACACCGTTGAAATTCTTACCGAACTCGGCATGACCTCAAAGGAAATGGATACGCTAGCGAATCAGGGTGCGATCGGCTAGGACTCATAGAGAGCCTATCTCGCGATCGATCTCTAAACTGTAGTTGCCATCAAGCAAGTCCACATAAACCGGGCTCCCAACAGACGTTCATTATCCGGGCACAACAAGCGCCGAGTTAGGCCAATTGACGTAGTTACCTGTGTATTAGGGCTCAGCTTGACCTTGACTATGAATAAATTAAAGAGTCTTAGCGACAGTGCACCTCTTTTATTTTAGCCCCATGTAGTAATGCCTATTGAATCAACCTAGGTTTTAGCCCCATGATGCTGGTCATCAAAAACAACTAAGAGAACGTTTATGATTCGAGGCATTCATCACGTTGCTATTTCCACTCCTAATCTAGAGCGAATCGTCGCTTTTTATCGCGATATTATTGGCGCAGAGGTAGTCTACGAAGGCGGCTGGCAAAAGGGTTCAGCGGTTATCGATGGTATCGTCGGGCTTAAAGACTCTCATGCTAAACAGGCAATGCTGAAAATAGGCAACGCCTACATGGAATTTTTCGAATATGTAAACCCACCCGGGGAACCCATCGACCCTCAATATGGCGTTAACAACCACGGCTACACGCATTTCTGTCTTGACGTTAAAGATATAGATCAAGAATACGAACGCCTAAGCCAGAACGGAATGACATTTAATTGTCCCCCGCCAAGCTTTGAAGGTAGCCCAATTCGCGCAACCTATGGTCGGGACCCCGATGGTAACGTGGTGGAAATTCAACAAATAGCAGATATTTCACACGATTTCGCGCTAGAGCAAACTAAAACCACTTTCTAAAGCGGGATTCCTACGGCTTCTTAAAGAAGGCCAGCCCCGCTAGCAAAAGTCTCAATGTTGGCAGAATGCTCTCAAACTGAGAGTCAAACTGAGCCAGCTTTTGTTTGAGACCAAAAAGCCGGCTGACATCCAGCGACACTAAATATAGGCCTGTTGCTTACCTATTAGGCAAATTGGCAAAGCCGACTAAATAAAATCAGTTGAGTGCTCTTTTTCGTGCTTGGCGCATGTACAGGCATTACTATGATAATCCGCAGTTTCTGAGCGAGGTGGCTTCCACGTTACCGCTCGGTAGCTAGAGGTCCGTGTTAAAGTCACTAGCCTCCACTTAAAAACCAGTTTCAAAAACAATGCGGATGACGTTAGCAACACTTTTA
>JAPKBI010000555.1 GCA_028823475.1 Halioglobus sp.
GGCAATATATTTGATATTCTCAACCCTGGAAGCAGTATCGACCGAGATAAGGAGGGGCAATGAACAGTACAGCAACGCCGCTTGAACTGCGCCGAGCGATACGGTCAGGAGAGCATACTGGCAACACCTCGGGCATGGCAGCGGGCTTCGTACAATGCAATGTCGTGATTCTCCCTGCAGAAAATGCCGGCGATTTTCTGCGTTTTTGCCAGCTAAACCCTAAGCCTTGCCCACTCATTGCCGTGGGAGACGCAGGCGCTGCAGCGCTGCCCGAGCTGGGCGATATCGATATTCGTACCGATGTGCCCCGCTATCGAGTGTTCCGCCAGGGTAAAATGACAGAAGAAGTCACGGATATCACTGCGCTGTGGCGCGACGATCTGGTGAGTTTTGCACTGGGTTGCTCATTTTCCTTTGAGGAAGCGTTATTAGCCGATGGCCTGGAGGTGCGCAATGTGAGTCAAGGCCTGAACGTGCCCATGTATCAAACCGATATTGACTGTGCTGAAGCGGGCCCCTTCTCTGGTAAGATGGTAGTCAGCATGCGTCCGTTCAAGGCCAGGGATGCCATTCGCGCCATTCAAATCTGTACAGGGTTTCCCGCAGTGCACGGCGCGCCCATCCACTTGGGCGACCCCAGACTAATCGGCATTGAAGATTTAGAGCGACCGGATTACGGCGACGCAGTACCGATAAATGAGACTGAAATTCCACTGTTCTGGGCCTGTGGCGTCACGCCACAGGTGGCTTTGACTGCGGCCAGACTGCCCTTTGCCATCACCCACAGTCCGGGGTGTATGCTGATAACTGACGTGCGCAACAGCCAATTGGCCGTGCTGTAATACCGGGGAGAATCAATGCAACTTAACTGCGATCTAGGCGAAAGCTATGGCAACTGGAACATGGGGCATGATGCTGCCGTGATGCCCTTTATCGACCAAGCGAGTATCGCGTGTGGCTTCCATGCGGGTGATCCCCTGACCATGCGCAAAACGCTGACGCTGGCGGCACAGCACGGGGTAGCAATCGGCGCCCATCCCGCCTACCCCGATATTGTCGGTTTCGGCCGTCGCAGCATGACACTCAGCCGCGATGAAATCATTGCCTGCCTGCACTACCAGATGGCAGCACTGGAGGGCATGGCGCAGAGTCAAGGCTTAGCACTGTCCTACGTCAAGCCGCACGGTGCCCTGTATCACAACATGATGGCACAAGATGGCGTACGCGCGGCCATTCTCCATGCAATAGCCAGCTATCACCACCCACTGACACTGATGATGCAGTCCACCGTAAAAGTCGATATGCATCGAGAGGAAGCGAAGATAGCCGGGGTAAAACTAGTCTTCGAGGCATTTGCTGATCGCTGCTATGGCGACGACGGCAGTCTTGTGCACAGAAGCCAGCCACGCGCCGTGCACAACCGCGAGCGTATGCTGGCGCAGGTGCAGCAATTACGACAGGACAGCACCGTGACCACCTTGAGCGGCCACATCATTCCACTGCAAGTCGATACCCTTTGTGTACACGGTGACAACCCTGAAAGCGTGGGATCCATCGAAGCGATTCGTGCGCTGGTAAACGGCGGCTGAATCACAGTGAAACTGCGTATAGTGGGAGAAGATGCCCTAATGGTCTATTTTGGAGACGTTGTGGATGCTCAGACTTCCGCTCGTG
>JAPKBI010000101.1 GCA_028823475.1 Halioglobus sp.
AGTGTCGGCCGTTGTTCTGGGAGTATTCGATATCGCGAGAGCTGCACTGTCCCCGTGAGACCTAGCTGCTGCTTATTTTAGTAGTTCAGTCATGAGTTTTCTATGCTCAATCATTCTTCGGCTTGCCTGTGGCGGGCTTTTATCGAGGATAGCCTTGACTATTAAACTATGGCTATCCTTAATTTTTTGGGCATTTTTTAATGCTTTTTTGGTTCTGTGCTGATCTTCGATTTTGAAGATGCTGGAATTCAACATAACGTCTATAAAGAGTGAGAAAACACCGTTATCAGCGATTCGGTTTATCAGTGTGTGCATTTGGGTGGCTGCAGAAATAAATTCTTCATCGCTGGCTTCCTGTTCAAGCTTCAGTGTTTTTGTAAGCAATTTAGCACTTTCTTCATTGATGTTGGTTGCAGCCAGTTGGGCTACTTTCATTTCAATTGATAATCTGGCCTCATTGAGTTTCTCAGAATCAAAATCCATGTAGCCAAGAAAGATTGCTATTGTTGGCACAATACCGCTGGAGTCTGGCGTAGCAACAACCAATCCACCTACCCTCCCTTTACGATGCTCTACTAGGCCAATCATTTCTAACATTCGAACGGCTTCTCGAAATATAGAGCGGCTTATTCCGTATTTTAAAGTGAGGTCTGCTTCTAGCCCCATGCGGTCGCCGGGCTGTAGTTGTTTCGAATGAATATCATGGTGTAACTGGTACATAAATGACTGGGCCATCTTGTTGTTAGTATCTTTAATCCAGCTCGGGTATGTTGGTTTTCTTTTGCGCCTGTTAGGCGCTGACGATTCATTGGTCCTCAAGGTCGTGTACTGCTCGACTTGATCGAGATAGTAGTTCATATAGGTGATAGCAGTGGCGTCATCCCCAGCGATAATCGCCTCAGTACATTTGTGAATATTTCGCCAGCCCTTCTGACCTTCAATAATGAAACTCTCTTTATCGCTTCGACGGATATTTAGCGCGATGCTGGTAAGTACTTCGTTAATGGGTGACAAAAATAAGGCCAGGGCAGGGTTGTTGGTTAGGCGCCCCATCTCTTTAAAAACATTCCATAAGGCTCTCTGCTCTTCTTTCTGAGAGCCATGAAGGACCTTCCTCTCTGCCGTCAGCTTAAGCAGTTTCTCACTGCCTTCGCGGTCCATTGTTGAAGTTAATATTTTAACGGTTAGCGCATTCAAGGCACGACTGGCTTCAATAAGGTCTTTAATGGGTGTATCCACCAGTTGCAGGTAATCACGCAGTAAATTGGAAATAGCCTCAGATGCTGGAGGCCCAACTTGCAAGCCACCACTGGCTCCTCGTACAGATTTGGCGATACCTTGCCATTCAAGAATTCGGACAGCTTCGCGAAATGAGTCCCGGCTAACTTGGTATTTTTTAAGCAGATCAGGCTCTTTGCCTATAGGCGTGCCCGCTTCCAAGCCTTGTTCAAGGATATCTTTAGCTATTTGTTGTGCCAGTCGATAGGCTAGTTTTCGCTCTTTGGGCTGAGACATCTTGTTTGGGTATTCCTCAGGATATGGTGGGCTACAATTTCATAAAATAATATACTAAACCAAGTGGATTCGCGACTTATATTCAACGCTCTTGCAGAAAGCTCATTCGGTTGCAGATTGTTTGTCGGAGGTCTTTGTTTGCATTGCATTTTTTAACAGTATACTATAAAGATACTCTGCAATAAGCGCCTAATGCACTAAAAAAAGAGAGAGTTAAGAATGGATGTAGTGGGTAAGATTGTGATTGTCACTGGCGCTGCGGGGGGGCTAGGGAGTGCTACTGCCAGAGTATTTGCCGGGGCTGGCGCAAAACTGGCGTTGCTGGACTTCAATCTGGACGGTGCTGAAGAGCTCGCCGCAGAGTTGAGTGACGGTGCTAGAGCCTACCGAGTCGACATTACCGACAACGAGCATGTGAAAAGTGTACTGGCGCAGGTCAAGACCGATTTCGGCGCAATCCATATCTGCTGCAATATTGCGGGCGGCGGTACTGCCGCCGCAAAGACCTATGGCAGCAAGGGCCCCCATCCCGCAGAAGACTTCGCCAAGACCGTCAACCTGAATATTGTGGGTACTTTTAACATGATGAGTTTGGTGGCCGAACAAATGGCGCAAAACGAGCCGTTGACCGACAGCGGTGAGCGAGGGGTGATTATCAATACCGCGTCGATCGCAGCCTACGAAGGGCAGATGGGCCAGCTCAGTTATACCGCCGGCAAGGCCGGTATCGTGGGTATGACGATTACCGCGACCCGCGACTTGTCCTCCTTAGGTATTCGAGTCAACACCATGGTGCCCGGCATCATGGGCACCAAGCCAATGCTATCTGTTCCAGATAACGTTAAGGAACACCTGCTCAAAACTGTGGAGTTTCCAAAGCGCTTCGGGCAGCCGGAAGAAATTGGGCGGCTAGCCCTCTTTATGGCAGAGAGTGAGTATCTCAACGGTGAATGTATACGCCTAGATGGTGGGCTGCGTGCAACTGCGCGCTAAGCTGTCATTGAAATTAATATGCAATCACTTTGTTTGATGTGAGTATTCCAGAAGTGTGAGTTAGTGATTTTAATATTAAAGTATACTAAATTGACTGTGGTTATTTAGTGCCTGTTGAGTTTTGGTTGAGCGCGAAGCTTTACCACCGGTGCTATAGGGCTGAGAGGATTAAAACCATCGAGAAAGTAGGTTAATATTTATGATCGCAAATCGGACTATGCCTGTTGTTGATCCATCCGAAGCCCATTTCTGGTGTGGGGGTAAGGAGGGGCGGTTACTGATTTCTCGCTGCCAGAGTTGTAGCGAATATATACACCCAACGGGACCTATCTGTCCTGCCTGTTTGAGCCGCGAGATAAAACCGGAAGCGGTATCGGGCAAGGCAGTGATCAGTACTTTTACTATCAATTATCAGGCTTGGTTTCCCGATCTTGAGGTGCCTTATGTGGTGGCTATTGTCGAACTGGAAGAGCAGCCCAGTGTACGTCTGATGACAAATATCGTCGGTTGTGACCTCGAGTCAGTACATATCGGTATGAAGGTCAGGGTGATCTTTAAACAAGTTGATGAAATCTTTTTACCCTTATTCGAGCCCGAGGTTACTGCCTGATGGATATGATTAAACAGCGCGCGGCTATTTCAGGTATCGGTCAATCTGAGGTGGGGCGCCGGTTAGGTAAAAGCGGCTTAGCGTTGACCGTTGATGCGGTGATGGACGCGTTGGCCGATGCCGGGCTAGAGCCTAAAGATATTGATGGTATTTCTACTTGGCCTGGGCTTAATACTGACATACCGGGTTTTTCGCCGGTAGGGGCGCCCGAACTCAAAGATGCATTACAGCTCAATCTTAATTGGTACAGTGGCAGTAGTGAGGCGCCTGGACAGTTGGGTGCCGTGGTTAATGCCTGTATGGCGGTGGCCAGTGGCATGGTAAAGCATGTGATTTGTTTTCGCACCATTAATGAAACCACCGCGTTGTCACAGCTGAAAGGCAAGGTTGCTAGCACGGTGGGTGGCGGTCAGCAGGTTGACGGTTGGGCTAAATATATGGTGCCCTTTGATGCCTTTTCGGCCTCAAATTGGGTGGCACTCTATGCACAAAAACACTTTCATGAATACGGCACTACTCGTGAGCAGTTGGGCCAAATTGCGGTTAATGCCCGACGTAATGCCGGTTTAAATCCTAAAGCGATTTATCGTGACCCCATCACGCTGGATGACTACCTGAATTCTCGAATGATTTCTTCGCCGCTATGCCTATATGATTGTGATGTGCCGGTGGATGCGTCAACAGTGATTATCATTTCTCGTTTGGAAGAGGCGCGCGAACTTAACAAAACCCCCATTCGTTTTGAGTCTATCGGTTGTGCTCATAACAGTCGCTATTCATGGGATCAGTTTGATGATTTATCCACTCAGGCTTTGCGTGATGCTTCAGCTGCCCTGTGGAAAAATACCGACCTTAAACCTGCTGATGTTGATGTGGCGGAACTCTATGATGGCTTTAGCTTTATCTGTCTGGATTGGCTGGAACAGTTGGGGTTTTGTGGCAAAGGCGAAGGCGGGGCATTTATTGAAGGGGGTTCTCGAATCGCGCTGGATGGAGAAATTCCTTTGAATACACATGGCGGCCAGTTGTCGGCCGGGCGCACCCATGGATTTGGCTTTATGCATGAAGCCTGCACCCAGTTGTGGGGTGAGGGCGGTGAACGCCAAGTGGCCAATAAGCCACAAGTGGCGATCGCTTCGGCTGGAGGCGGTACCTTGGCTGCTAGTTTTTTGTTGACCCGAGATTAAGATGTTCCCCGATTAAATAACCATTAAACAATGTGATGAAAAAAACGATGAATTTATTTGATAAAAATGTATTGATTACCGGTGCTGCTGGCTGTCTGGGTCGTGAAGTGACAAGAGTGGCTAAGGCACAGGGCGCTAAGGTTATATTGTTGGATCTGGGTTTCCCCCAAGCGATGGTTGACAGTGAAATAACCGTTGAGCTTGATTTAACTGACGCTGAGGCGGTTAAGCGAGCCCTAGCGGGCATTGATGTTATCGATGCGGTTATTAACGTTGCCGGTGGTTTTGATATGGGGCCTGCGCTATATGAAGTTAGTCAAGTTGATTGGGATAAAATGTTTGCACTTAACGTCGTTACCGCTAAAAATATGATTGCGGCTTGCCTTCCGAAAATGTTGCAGCGGGGTCGAGGAGCTGTGATCAATGTAGGGGCGGCTGCAGCCTTGTCTGGTGCTGGCAACATGTCGGCCTACTGCTCCTCCAAAAGTGTTGTTATGAATATGACACAAAGTTTGTCTGAGGAGGTCAAGCATCAAGGTATTAATGTCAATGCGGTGTTGCCAAGTGTAATCGATACGCCGGCTAACCGTAATGACATGCCCGATGCGGATTTTTCCGAGTGGGTATCCCCTGAGCAGTTGGCCAACGTAATATGTTTTTTGATCTCTGATCTTGCCCGCGGTATCCATGGCGCATTGATACCGGTTAGAGGGTTAAGTTAATTTTCATAATGCATAATAGTGGAGCTATTAGTATTCACAATTCTAATTAGTATACTGTTGACTATCATATAGTATACTGTTATCTTTCCCTTAGAAACAATAAATGTTAAATTTTATGGGAGAAAAAAAATGACAAAGATAAGAGATAATTCAATCGTTTTAATCTCTGGACTTGCTGTTGCTTCAGCGGTCCTATCTGTAACAACTTATGCGGAAAATGTTTTTATAGAAGAGGTGCTGGTAACTGCTCGTAAAACCGAGGAATCAGCTCAAGTTATTCCTGTTGCAATCACCGCTTTATCGAGTGATATGTTAATGCAAATGGGGGCAAATGATATTATGGATATTGGTGCGCAAACGCCAAACCTTAATATTACTAGTGCTGCTGCGGGCAATACAGCTGCTACCAATTTTAATATGCGCGGCCAAATTCAAAATGATAATTTAATTACACTGGATCCTTCTGTTGGCTTGTACATTGATGATATCTATGTGGCAAGAAGCTTTGGTGGTGTTCTTGATCTGGTTGATATTGAAAGAATCGAAGTTCTAAGAGGCCCTCAAGGTACACTTTATGGCCGTAATACCACGGGTGGGGCAATAAAAGTTGTGTCAAAGAAAGCCGACCCAGAAGCCGGTGTTGTTGGTGGTGTTCGTGCCGAGATAGGCAATTATAATAGTCAAAAGTATACAGCTTACGTAAACCTGCCATTAGCAGACGATCTTGCTGTTCGTTATTCTGGAATGTGGAAAGATCGTGACGGTTACGAAACCGCTTATATCTACGATCCCCTTGGAAACTTTGAGGGTACGGATGAAGCTGACACCGACACCGGTTATGCGCATCGTTTAAATATGACATGGTTGGCGTCTGATAATCTAACTATTTATTCGTCAGCTGATTGGTTTAGATCTGATGAAATAGGTAAAGTAGCTTTAAGTCAGGCTGGTGACTTAGGCGGCGGTGGGGCCCAGTTTGGCGGATATCCAACTGGATTTTCGCCCGAGCACAAATCAGATTTTTACTCTAGTCGTACTAATCACCTTCCTGCAGCCATTTCTGAAGGTGGTGGTATTTCGTTTACCATTGATCATCAGTTGGGTGATGATTTAGCACAAAAATTAGTTGTGGCCTACCGTGAAGTAAAAAGTGACTTCGGTCGTTTCGATGCTGACGGCACAGACCTAGCAGCGATTAGTAGCCATACGATACAAGAACAAGATCAAACCACCCTTGAATATCAATTACAAGGTTCTGCTTTTGATAATAAATTAGCCTGGACTACAGGGCTATATTATTTTGAGGAAGAAGGTGAGGACTCGACTTTGTCAGTGGTTTTCGGCGGACCGTCTGGTAATCTTGGAACTGCCAAAAATACTAGTAAGTCTGTATTTGTTAACGGTAATTATACACTGACTGAGAAGCTTGGCCTTTCAGCAGGTATACGTCATACCGAAGATGAGAAAGAATTGGTCAAGTCTTCTATCGGTGCCGGTGGTGTATGTATTTTGCCTTCAGGCGGTTCGGAGTGTATTGAAAAAACAGCTATGGATGATAGCTTTCAATCGTGGTCAGTAGCTATGGATTACCAACTTAGTGATGCAATATTTACTTATGCTAAAGTAAGTGAAGCGAGTCGAAGTGGTGGCTTACAGTTGCGGGCCGTTGGTTTGAATACGCCTCCTCTTCCTTTTGGCAGAGAGACCGCGCTTGAGTATGAGCTTGGATTTAAATCAGATTTTCTAGATAACAGCTTACGATTGAATGTAGCCATCTTCAGAAATGATTATTCCGACGTCCAGTTTTCCTCGATTATGGTTAATAATCTTGGAGGTCCCACCGTTGTTGTGGTGAATTTAAGCGATGCCGTCGTAGAAGGCTATGAAGTAGAATTAGTATACGCAATGACTGAAGCCCTAACTTTACAGGCAACTTATGGTCACAATGAAACTGATTTTGATGATGATAGTCTTGTGAGAGCTTATACCCCTGAAGATCAAAGAACGCTTGCTGTCAACTATGTGCAAGCTATAGGTACCGGTATTATGCGTGCACGACTGGGTTACACCTATGCTAGCGAAATGCTTACTGATGAAGACAAAACGCAATATGCTCTTCCTCTTGGTCAGTATTTAAACCTAGATTCACATAGCGAATTG
>JAPKBI010000102.1 GCA_028823475.1 Halioglobus sp.
TTTGTTCCTCTACGAATTCTATGTGCGACTTATCGTAAAGAGGTTCATCTCTTTATTGTCGTTCAATTTAGTCGAACCTTTCTCCAGGCTATTCAGTTCTTCAAAATCGTACATGTAATTCTGCAGTTTCTTTATTAAGTAGCCGTATTTAGTATGGAAAGGCACCTGATTGTGGGCCAGCACCATCGAGATAGGAGTGTAAGTGCGTTCTGTGAATGAGCAGGACAGTGTCGTTGACGTAGACACTTGTTTCTGTGAGATGTAGAGGTCCAGTTTTCTATACCCCCCCTGGTCTGTATCAACTCATTGATACCGCGGTTATGATAACGACCAGAAAAATTCTACTGAGCGCTGAATTTTGACCACATTGAGAGACAAAATCCTTGCAATTAGTATCCTGCTGATGCTCTTTGGATTACTGTGGTTTGCTTTTTCGCCGCGGTACGGCCTAGTCGGACTGAAAACCGCGGGAAAAGCATTTATCGACTCCCACGGTCAGGCACAATGTAGTCGGAGTGCGGCTAGCGCGTCATCCAAGCATCCGCTGATACCGATTTATCTCGCGGAAGCATCCGGACTGCTGAAACAGCAATTTGCCACCAAAACTTTCTCGGTGGCAGTCGCAGATATCAACAACGACGACGAGGACGACATCCTGATCGGTGCTCATGAGACCCCTCCACACCTACTGATTAACAACGGCACGGGCTTTGAGCGAAGCCTTAATGCTCTGTTCAAGCCTGACTTCATCTCTGACCGTCACGGTTATACTCTGGCGGACCTGGACAACGACGGTGATCTTGATATTGCGGTCGCGGGCGGCGGCTCGGATGGTGTCGGCTCCGGGGCCCCAAACTTTATTCTGCGTAATGATAGCTCACCAGCGACATTGAAATTCACGCGCGAAACATTATCTCGGGAGATCACTATGAAACCTGGGCGCGGTCGATCAATGCTGCCTGTTGTATCGGCAGACGGCCGCGCAGTCGATCTGTACTACACCGCCTTATCCCGTGACAATTTCAATAATGTTTTGCTGCAGAACCAACGCAATCCACAACGATTGAGCTTTGACAAGAACCCCCGGTTCCCGTTTTCTGGCGACTTCAATGATCGGGGCCGAGGCACCTTTGCCGACTTTGATAAAGACGGCCACTCGGACTACCTGGTAGTAAGCGGCGGCCAGGCCAAAATTATTTGGAGTCCAGAATCAAACCGCGGCGAGACTCTGCTGGCCGACTCAGTGATCAGTGTGGCAGTCGCGGACTTTAATAACGATGGCGCGATGGATGTCTACGCAGGCCGAGGCAGCCGGGATTCCAACTCCGACAACGTCACTCATGACAATGAGAGGATTATATTTCGAATTGCCCGCCATCTCTCAGCAGGTCCACGCGCGATTTCGTTCAGAACGACCGGTACGGCTCTAACGGTTAATTTGAAACAGCATATCCCAGCACCGGAGCGGGCTAGACTGTCTGAACCCCCGAATATTTTTATTGGGGAAAGTTTGTTCAGTCCAAAGACCAAAATTTTTACTGTGTCACAGGCAGAAGCATTGGGCAAACCAGCCAAGATTGCCAGCCCCGGCACTTACATCTGGTATTCAGCTGATACCGGCAGGTGGCATGTTGAATGGCGACAACACCCATCGATTAGGTTTTACAAAGGCAGCTTTGGCAGCAGCGGCATCGAGGATCTTCGCAGCGAAGGCTTACAACAGATTAAAACTGAGCCGCTGCGGGATTGGGTGCTCATCAATGCGAATGAAGGCGTCTTCACGCGGCAGTGCTCGGAGTCGCTCGAGCACTCGCTACAAACTGCCAGTGTGACAATCGCCGACTTTAACCACGATGGCTGGCTGGATGTCGTGGGTATTCGACAGGCTGAACAGGGCCGAGCCAATGGCTATGTTTTCGTCCTTAGCAACAGCCAGGGACAAGCCTTCACGCTACAGAAGCTTCCCGGGAGGGACATCGACAGACTCAGTCGATCTGACTCGATCGCCCACGGTTTTTTTAACGCCGACAACAGACCTGATGTGATTGCGACTAACGGCTTTGGCCAGCTCCCTGGCTCTCTGGGTTACCCAAGAATTTTACTCAATGGCACTGAGGAAGCACCACCGGCACTGCGGGTACTACTGGAGGGAGATGAGTCCAACCACTTCGGCCTAGGCGCAGCAATTACGCTTACGAGCGACAAGGGCGTTATCCTAGGCCATCGAGTGGTGGGCCTGAATTACAATGTTACTCAGGATACCTACTGGCAGCACTTCGGACTTGGGCAGTCGCCCCCACCCTATGCGCTGAGGGTAGACTGGCCCGATGGCAGCGCCACCCATCACACCCTTTCCGGTCCAGGAAAGTTCACCATAAAGCAGCAGCAAAGCCTTCCGGTGAGCGGCTAGCTGCGGGTTAGCCTGCCCAGCAAAGACTTGACCATCCCGGGGCTGGAGGCCTGCGCCTTACGTGTAACGGCCTGCACAATCTGAGTATCAATTGAGGCCTCTTTGAGCAATGGCAGTAGACTATTGGCGAACTCACGGAATTCCGCAGCCTGATCAGACTTGGGTTGATAACTGACCACCCAGGAGGCAACTTCACGGTATACCTGTGCCAGCCCCTCGGGAGTGCTGCCGGAGACATCCATTCTTGCTGACAGGGCCGGCGCCATCGGCGGTTGCGGCGCGAAGGTCTGGTTGATCCATGCTAGGCCGTCTTGCATCTCTGCACACACCTGCCGCACCACTGGTTCTAGATAGCGAACGCTGGACGGGCGATCAGGTGTATTAGTGACAAGGTATCTGCTGATGGGCGTCGAGAACTTGCCGCCGTGCAGCTCATTCAAACGGCACATGACATCAATTTCGTCACTGGAGAGGCTGCGGTTGACGCGTGAGTTTAGGGCATCAAGTCCCGAGATATCGATGCCAGTCACTTTGGCAAAAGCAGAGAAGATATTTTGTTCCTGATCGTCGTAGTTGAGCACGACGATGTCGTCACCGAACACCGCTACATACTTCTTGAGATTGAATACGGTGGTGGAAAAATTCTGTGTCGCATCCTGCATACGAAATGCTTCGGTCGTGCCCTTTCGCTTGACGCCCTGCACATACGCGGAGAACGCCCGCTCATATACGGAGCGCACGTAGGCCACCACTGTGATATCGATACCATGGGCGACACAGATATCGAAAATCTTGTTCAGTTGTGGCCTGCGAATATGATGAAGCTGCTCGCAGCTGACTATCGCCACCGGGGTGTCCTTTCGGCCGAAGTATATCCGGGTAATCAACTTTTCAACACGCGCATAGTCTTTGCTATCTGCCGCCTTGAACATCTCAAAGCCATTGCCGGATGTGATTTGACCGGCTTTCGCTGCAGGTACCAGATCGGCGTAACTGATCCCCTGCTGTGCCAAATTTTTCGCATTAAGGGAAAGCCAGGATTGCAGTGCGGAGGATCCCGTTTTCCCAAATCCGATGTGCATGTACAGCTTTTTCACGTTGTAAGGCTCCGCTGGAACTGAACTTCCAAATGAGGCTACACTGTAAACTCTGCTTCTCCAAACCTCAATTCAGCCTAGAGATATTGACAAGTTGGTATTGTCGAATCTAGTCACTATAGTGGTTCGAATCCATGGTTCCATATCGACAGACGACACCGATTTCCGAGATACAATCCCCGCCATGAAGCAGAAGTTGCACCAGCTGGAGTTTCGGGTCAAGACAACTAACGAGCTCCTTCCTGCTGAGCTTCAAGGTATTCATGCGTTGTTTGGGCACACCTATCGGCAAGCGGATCACAGCTACCTGGACACATCGCTTAGAAAGGTACTGACAAGTTAACCGCTTGAGTCCAAGATAAACCAGTCCCGCTATTCTCCACGAAGACTTGATCAATGTAGAAGGTGTCACCGTAGCCGGGACGTTTCCGCTTCAATCTCCGAGTGCATATCGCACCGAATTTGATGCACCACAGCCGAACGGCCTCTTGAGATATAATGATACCGCGCTCAGCGAAGAGATTCTCAACATCGCGGTGACTGAGGTTCAAACCGAAGTAAAGCCAGACGGCGTAGCTGATGATATCGGGTGGGAATCGGTGGCGTTTGTATGTATTCATCTGCCGATTCTACGAATTGCGGACGCTTAACTTGGCAGTACATAAAACGCTGCAGACCCACGTTCCGTAATTCGGGATAGACCACTATTTCGATTAGTCCGATGCTGTCAAACCTCAGTGAATCGTGTATGTTTGTGGCTTGTCCCCGATAACCCAAATAGAGAATTGAGTTGAGTCGACGTGCCATCACAGCAGCTAGTTTTTATATTCTGCTAACTACCTTGTTGATCAGTGGATGCACCCTCCATCCGGATACTGCGCTCGCTCCAGGCACGCATGCAAATGCCCCCAACATCCTCCTCATTGTGACAGATGATCAACGCTGGGATGAATTGGGCGTTGTACAAAAAGAGCGCCAGCAAGACGCTCGTTTCCCCTTTCTTCAGACACCCAATCTGGATTCTCTGGCAGAGCAAGGAATACGTTTTCGCAACGCATTCGTTACGACCTCGCTGTGCTCGCCCAGCCGCTCCTCTATCCTGACAGGGCAATATGTCCATGCCCACGGGGTTATGGATAATCAGACGCCCTTCTCCGCCAAACCGACATGGGCTACAGCACTACAGGAAAGCGGCTATACCACGGCCTACTTCGGGAAATGGCACCACGGGGGACAGCGCACACGCCCCGGGTTCGATTACTTCGCTACGTTTGTGGGCCAAGGGAATTACAACGACACGCCCTTTCTCCTCAGTGGCGAACCCAAACGTATAACCACCAAAGGCTATGTAGATGAACGCAGTGTCGACTTCCTGATAGATTACCTGGAAATACCAAAGGACGAGCCCTTTGCGGCCGTATTGGGGCTCAAAGGTGTGCATCAGCCTTTCACCGCGATGGAGCAACATATAGGCGGATACAGCGACAACAAAATCTCGACCCCGCCAAATCGAACAACTATCCCGCCCTGGAGTAATTTTAACGAAACACCACCGAAGAGCTTCGGCGACCGCCCAATGTGGAACACGATTCTGGACGCTGTCAGAAGTGTGGATACGAATGTTGGGCAGGTGCTGGACGCACTGGATGCGCTGGACCTGTCTGACAACACGGTCGTTATTTTCACTAGCGACAACGGCTATTACTTGGGCGAACACACACTGGGGGATAAGCGCTCTGCCTATGACGAGAGCATACGAGTACCGATGATTGTGAGATACCCCGGGGTTATTCCGGCGGGAATTATTTCCGATGCACTGGTACTCAACATCGATATTGCTCCGACTATTATCGGACTTACGGGAACTGCCATCCCCAGAGAAATACACGGTAGTAATCTGCAGCCGCTGCTTGCAGCACCGAACGCACCATGGCGGGATGCCTTTCTATACGAGCACTGGCAATTGCCCTATAACGAGAAAAAGTTACCTGAAGGGAAGCCCCGTAGTCTGGGGGTTCTAAATATTCTTGGAACGCCAACAATCCTCGCGCTTCGAACAGAGCAGCACAAGCTGGTCACCTATCCAGGAAATCCCGGTTACACTGAGCTTTTCAACCTCAGTGCTGACCCCTATGAAACAACAAACCTGTTTCTTGCGGAAAACTATTCAACCCTGCGCGCCAACCTGTGTCGCCGCCTTCATGAGTTCCTAGTGGAAACTGAGTACTCCTATTCGGCGCCTATTCAAAAGTGGCTTACAGAGTCAGAGTTTTCTGATAAGAAGAACACCCGATATGACGATTATTCACCTGCGCAGGAGCCGCCGTTATTTGCATGCGATGGTGACCCACTTTCCGGAAGTAATAATACGACGCCATTCACCCCCTTGAGATAATCGCGGTTCCAATGCGAAACCCGGGGCAAGGTTAGCGCGTAACTCAAGACCGCTATAAATATTCAGTTCGGCCCCGGTTCGGAGTTCGGTTTCGAAGTTTCCTTACCAATCTTCTACTTACTCACACCGACCCCGCAAACCCACCCACTCAAGGTGCGGCCTAAGTTCGGTCTCGGCATCCCCACCCTACCCCGTCAGAAAATCATGTTACGATTCTTCAACTTACTACGCCGGCTCACCAATTATTCAGCTTCTCATAATCGGCAGGTCGAAAGTTCAAATCTTTCTGGGCCCACCACTTTTCATAGAAATCATAGCGTTATGCATAGAGTGAGCATCCGACTCTGCCAGCCACCGGCGATCTGGAAAGAGTTTCCTCACACGCTCAGCGAGTCCACCGATTGTAACTATGACGGCGCGTACTCTTGCCTCCAGAACTATGACGTAGGAGTATTTGGAGGCTTGGGCGCTGGCGGACAAAACATCGCCGCGCATCGAGGCCTTGACCTCGTCATGGTCACCAGAAATGCTGGTGGCACCGCTACTCTCACCACGCCCTGGGACCTTATTCGCACGGCACTGATAGAGCATGATCCGGTTTACGCTGGAGATGAGGACGCATTTTGTAAGGCCTATCGCGAAGGCGACCACGCCCCGGATCTAATCCCTATTCCCTGAGAGGTACGCTCTCAAAAATTGAAGGCGCGCTGAAAAATATAGGTCAAATACGCAAGTGCCCTTTGAGTCAGAGACCCTTGCGATATGTGTAAGGCGTCACCCCCGTCCATCCCTTGAAAGCTCTTATAAACGCACTGGACTCTGAAAATCCCGCACGGTGGGCTATCTCCTCGATACTGAGTCCCTGCTTCCCCAGAAAGTGCAGCGCCGTGTCCCGGCGCACCTGGTTTTTGATGTCCTTGAATGTAGTGCCTTCTGCCGACAGGCGCCGTCGCAATGTTTGTGGGTGAACTTCCAGAGCTGTGGCCACAGCGCTTAGTTCCGGCATATCCCGCAAGCGGCGGCGCAAGTTGTGCCGGACCCGCGCAGTCCAGCTGTTCACAGCATAATCCTGAGTAAGCATTATTAGCACAGGGTGGCGCAGGAAGTGCCGCAGCGAAGTTTCATTCTGTGTCACCCGTTTATCGAGCAGGCTGCGCGAGATGACCAGTTGTGACAGTGGATGTTCGAACTAAGTATAAGCGGGATAAACGCTACCTTTGCTACTAATCTAGTACAAACAGTCGACTGCAGACAGCCATTTATCGCGGTC
>JAPKBI010000556.1 GCA_028823475.1 Halioglobus sp.
CATCGGTGGGCTCCCAGCGGAGGCTGCCACGGGCATACCAGTTATCGTTATCGGGGCCTTCTGCGCCGGTAATGACGTTTTCCCACCAACCGTCGATTGAGCTGTAACGCACTGCGAGGCGGCCAGCGAGATCATCCGTCAGCGGCCCGGACACCACAATATTGTACTGCTGCTCGCCGTCATCGGGCGCGTATAGCGCGTCCACCATGCCCTCAAATTCGTCCGTCGGTTTGGCGGTAGTGATGCTGATAGCGCCGGCGACAGTGTTCTTGCCAAAAAGGATACCCTGCGGCCCTTTGAGGATTTCCACCCGCTCCAGGTCCATCGTGGTCGGCACAGCCGCAAGCGCGCCGCGCCCGGCGTAAACGCCGTCGGTGAACATGCCTACGGACTGCTCGAAACCGGCGTTGGTGCCGGAGCCCACTCCTCGAATGAACAGATTTGGTGTCCCTGCACCATTATTAATGGTGACATTGGGCACGTACTGAGTGAGTTCCTGAAGATTAACAATAGCGAAATCGTCGATTTTCTCGCCACTCACGGCAATGATAGAGATCGGCACGTCCTGCAGATTCTCGGTGCGCTTCTGAGCCGTGACAACCACTTCCTCCAGCGCGAGGTCCTGTGCCAGAGCGCTAGCTACGAAGACTGTTAGGGCAAAGGCGGATGTTAACGATCTAATGTTTACCATAGCGATATACCACCGAAATTATTAGTAGTTGAGTTGGGGGAGGGAGATTCCGTTCGTGGCCCCACTAAAAAGTACGACTGCGATGCATTACAACAGTTCTGTCAGCCTGTGTGTTCTGCACTGAAACCCATGTAGCCGGGCGAATTATGACTTCCACGTGGATGTCCGCTTATTGCTCCCCAACCTAATGACTATAGTGTGGCAAGTTCAGCGATAGGGAATCATATTCGGTCAACTTTTCTCTGTCTTCTTTTGGGTTGATGCAGGATGAAGCTAATGCGCCCTAGTGAGTTAAGTCGACAAAAGGAACTCATGTCATCGAGCGCCATGTTGAGATGTTGGTTTCAATGCGCCTAAAGTCAAATCCGATAATGCATTGCGATGATTGGTCATTCACAAAATAGGTGTAACGTTAATCTCCATGACAGCTGTCGCACAGAGCCTTAACTAATCAGAGTGTACTGCCCTGCCATCTGTACCGCGTCCAGAGTCGGACACCCCCTACACACATAATCCAATAAAACCCATAGAAAATATCTTGCCCGGAACCCTCGGGTGGCTAGAGCACCCGATCATGAGCCGGATGATGTATGGTAAGGCTAAGCAAAGCAAAGCGCGAAAGAACCGTAAAAGGTCCCCAGCATTCAACGTCCAGCTGAGACCGAACTGGGTGTTCGCATATCTATATATTTTTAACAGAAGCTATTGTTGTGACGTGTGGGTAAACTATTTTAGACATGATTAGTCGACCGCTAGGATAATAACGAATGAAACAAAAAAAGTTCCTGATTTTCATGATTGCAATCGCAGTAGCCTTTACAGGATTATATTTTTTTGGCTCCACTCGCGTCCCGCCGTTGTATACCATTAAGACGGAGATGGTGCTTCCCGCCAGCCCAGAGAAAAGCTGGAACGTATTGACTGACTTTGCACGCTATCCCGATTGGAATCCGTATTTACCCAGAGTCGAAGCAA
>JAPKBI010000557.1 GCA_028823475.1 Halioglobus sp.
TCTCTTTGCCATTGGGCAATCGGACCAACGCCAGCATCAACACGTCGGCGCAACCAGGTCGCGAGCAGGCAGGTTTACAGGTGAGTCGCAGTCTGTCTTCAGGTAGCGGGTTGGGTTATCGTCTAGCTGCCGGAGTGGGCGATTCAGATCGCCGTGCGGCGGAGGTCAGTGCGCAAAATGGAATCGGTATTTATACCTTGGCGGTAAATCAGCTCCAGGGTCAGGCGGCCTTCCGCGGCAGTGCCAGCGGTGGCGTGGCGTTTCTCGGGGGTAGCGCCTTCTTGAGTCGGCGTATTACTGACAGCTTCGCCGTGGTGCAGGTGCCCGACTATTCCGGCGTGGGCATCTACGCAGACAACCAACTGGTCGCGCGCACTGACGCCGACGGCAATGCGTTGTTGCCAAGGATACGCCCGTATCAAAAGAATTTGGTGCGCATTGAACAGGCTGATTTACCGCTCGATGCGCAGATCGACGCGGTTCAGCTGGACGCCGTGCCGTTTTTCCGCAGTGGCCTACTGCTGAGGTTTCCGGTTAAGCGCTCGCGCGGAGCGCTGCTCACCGTGGTGCTGGAAAACGGCGAACCTCTGCCAGCCGGCGCGCTAGCAGAAATTATTGAGGATAGCGATGAAGAAAATGAAGTATTCCCCATCGGCTTAAGGGGCGAGCTTTATCTGACCGGACTGGGGGCGAGCAATCGGCTGAGAGTCACTTGGCTAGAGCAGCGTTGCGAGTTCATATTACCTTACCCTGAGTCGACCGACCCGCTGCCCTATCTAGGAACTTATACCTGTACTAGAGTAGCGCCATGAAAACATTTATCAGCCTAAAATCCAGCATCTGCCGAACTTTTCAACTGCTTCGTTCTACAGTGGCAAGTGCCTTTGCGGGAACACGAAAGCGCAACGCGGCGGTGCCTTGGCTTGTCGCATTGGCCTTTACACTAACAGCGCAGCAGGGGCATGCCTGCACCCTTAACGTTACAGGGGTGAACTTTGGCAGTTATGACGTGTTCAGTAATGCAGCGCTTGATAGCACCGGCAACATTGACGTGAACTGCCCTAGCGGCGTCGGGTATTCCATGGCGCTCTCCGCGGGAGGCGGAACCCATGCGCAGCGTGTCATGAACAGCGGCGGCCATAGTCTCAATTACAACCTTTATACCGCCGCTAACCGCGCCGTCGTGTGGGGCGACGCCACCAGCGGCACCGTTACAGTAAACGGCACCGGTATTGGTGTGAATGTAAATCACGCGGTATACGGACGCATCCCCGCCCTCCAAAACGTACACGCGGGCAGCTACAGCGACACCATCACTGTAGTACTAACTTTTTGACAAAATATACGTGAAAACATGCGCGTGGGAAGTGGGAAGTGGGCAAGCCCATAGGGTTATAATGCTACACCGTTGAATACAGGTCGCAGCCGTGAGACCGTTTTAATTACGCAAAGGAAAATATCAAGGGCTACACTTAATCATCACCACAGAGGCGAACAGTGGAAACTGGCTTGCGGCAAGTTGGAGGCCTATCACCCTGATTAGTTCCTGGTTCTGGTTGTTAGCGAGGTGCAGTGGCCTAACATCAATGCTCTATTCTTGAGCCCACAGCGTATCGTAAGCTGATTAAATCTAATGTGCTATCCTTACTCGCATAGCATACCTTT
>JAPKBI010000558.1 GCA_028823475.1 Halioglobus sp.
CCTTTGCGCGAGTTTTTACAGGAGGATGAGCAGGCCCAAGAAATCTGGGATATGGCTGAACAACTGGAAGGCGTGGTGAAAAACGTAGGTAAACACGCCGGCGGGGTGGTTATTGCTCCTTCAAAGCTCACTGATTTTTCACCTCTTTACTGTGACGAGAGTGGTTCGAGTCTGGTCACACAGTTCGACAAGGGTGACGTGGAAGATGCGGGTCTTGTGAAGTTCGACTTCCTCGGTCTGCGCACTTTGACCATCATCGATTGGGCAGTAAAAATGATTAACCCTGCTCGAGAGCGGGCAGGGGAATTACCACTGGAGATCTTGCAGATTCCTCTGGACGATATGCGTAGCTTTGAGCTGTTGCGGTCTGGCGAGACTACAGCCGTTTTTCAGCTGGAATCTCGGGGCATGAAGGAGTTGATCGAACGGCTGCAACCCGATTGCTTCGAAGATATTGTGGCGCTGTTGGCGCTGTTTCGACCAGGCCCATTGCAATCCGGCATGGTTGATAATTTCGTTAATCGCAAGCAAGGCCGTGAAAAAATCTCCTACCCGGACGCCCAGTACCAACACGAATGGTTACAGCCCATTCTGCAGCCCACCTACGGCGTTATTCTCTACCAAGAACAGGTGATGCAGATCGCCCAGGTACTTGCAGGTTACACGCTAGGTGGTGCCGATATGTTGCGTCGTGCCATGGGAAAGAAAGATCCTAAAGAGATGGAAAGGCAGCGCGAGATATTTGAAGAGGGTGCCGGAGCGAAGGGGGTAAATGGCGGTCTCGCGATTAAGATTTTCGATTTGGTGGAAAAATTCGCCGGTTATGGCTTCAACAAGTCTCACTCCGCTGCCTATGCTTTAGTGTCCTACCAGACCGCCTGGTTGAAAACGCACTACTCGGCGTACTTTATGGCGGCAGTGATGAGCTCGGAAATGGATAACACTGACAAGATCGTGATATTTGTCGACGAGTGCAGACGAATGAAGCTTGTATTGAAACTGCCTGACGTCAATGAAGGGCAGTATATGTTTACGGTAAATACGAGCGACGACATTATCTATGGGCTCGGTGCTATCAAGGGATTGGGTGCGGGGCCTGTTGATTGTATTTTGCAGGCACGCAACGAGGGCGGTCCGTTTTCTGATTTGTTTGATTTTTGCGCTCGCACGGATCCGCGCAAGGTCAATCGGCGTGCTCTCGAAGCGATGATTCGCTCGGGTGCCCTCGATTCACTGAACGTGGAGCGCTGGACGCTGATGGCGGCTCTGGACGATGCTCTGAAAGCCGCGGAGCAGAGCGCCAGCAATCGTGATAACTGTATGAACGACCTGTTCGGGGAAGTGGTGCCAAGTCAGCTTAATGGTAGCAATGATGTCTATGCGGATTTTCGCGCGGCTCGCACGTGGTCGGACAAAGAGCGCCTGGGCGGCGAACGCGATACATTGGGGCTCTACATTACTGGTCACCCTATTGATGAATACAGGGCGGAAGTGGGTAAGTTCGCGCCTAACCGCATTGCCGATCTTAGCGCTAACAGTCGAGGCAAACAGGGTAATCAGGTTGTCGTTGGACTCATCATGGCGACCCGGTCTATGAACAGTCGGCGCGGTGCCATGGGGGTGATTACCCTCGATGACAGTAGTGCCCAGATTGAGGT
>JAPKBI010000559.1 GCA_028823475.1 Halioglobus sp.
ATTAGAACCCGGTGAGCCGTTCAACAAACCAGAATGCTGCCATGCTCCCTATACCATAGGTGGGCAGATACGTGCTCCATGCAGGCCAGTCCTTGCGCAACCTTTTCAGGGCATAGATAAGCAGGAGAATCCCCGCTACAAATGTGACCTGTCCAGCCTCAACGCCAACATTGAACATCAACAAGGCTAATGGGATTTCGTGTTGCGGTAAGCCGATCTCTGACAGCGCGCCGGCGAAACCCATTCCATGTAACAGGCCAAAGCCAAACGCCACCACCCATGGATGGCGTGCGGTAAGACTGGGCAAGCCGCGCGTAATTTTTACCAACTCGTTGGCCAGGAACATAATAGAGAGCGCAATAACTGCCTCGACCGGCGGACGAGGCGCCGCCACCAGGCCCAGTGTGGCAGCTGCCAGGGTAATACTGTGCGCAATCGTGAACGCAGTAATTGTTATCAGCAGACGACGTGCGCTGCTGACAATCAGCACAAGCGCCAATACAAAAAGTAAATGGTCGAAACCAGCTAATATGTGTTCGACACCGAGCACTGTGTAATCCCAGGCGACTTGCTCGCTAGAGCGCGGACCCTCAACAATTAGCCAGCGCTGCGCGGGTTTGAGCAACTCAGTTGAGCTTACGCCATTCGCAAATTCGACCCGAACAATCACATCGATGTTAGTCACCTGCAAGCCGAGTATTTCGATACGCTCGCCGACCAGGCCATTTACCCCCGTTTCGATTAATCGGCGTTCGACTACTGAGCCTGGAAGTTGTTGCAGCACCGGCTCAGTGAGATTGCGCACGTGCTCACCGAACTGTAATTCCAGCTGTGCCCGCCTGCCCGAAATGAGGGGTACGCGCCACGATAGGTTGTAGCGATTGGCGGTGGTTTCTCTTAGCTCTAGATAAGCGGGTTCCGAATCATCAGCGAAAGCCTCATTGCCAGACATGCTCACAATGACCAGCGCCAAAGCCGCCAGCAGCCGAAGATAAGGCTGCATCAGCGAGGCTCTTTTTCAGGCGGCACATCGGCGTTCGCATAGCTGATCGGCACTAAGTTGGATGAGGCCGCGTCCGAAAATTCCTTGGATTCCTGTATCACCACTTCGTAGTTTTCTAACAGCTTGCGAAAGGTATCCTGCTTCAACTCCGCTGTGCGCGAATGCAACCACTCGCTTTTCACCTTTTCTTTCACCTCTCTCAAGGGAGGTATACGACCCGGCCTGATCTCGGTGATCAACACTAGATGGCCACCAAAACCCGACTTCAGTGGCCCGGTCCAGTCTCCAGGGGCTAGCGTTAACAGCTGTTGGGCGAAACCCTCACCAAA
Source organism: Halioglobus sp. (assembly GCA_028823475.1). Classification (GTDB taxonomy): domain Bacteria; phylum Pseudomonadota; class Gammaproteobacteria; order Pseudomonadales; family Halieaceae; genus Marimicrobium. Next base: position 1,333 of record JAPKBI010000559.1, read on the forward strand.
GCGCCGTTTGATGTCATCGCGTGAGGCCAAAATATACGTGTCTTTAAGCATAATCCGGTCACCCAGTGACAGGGGGTTTTCTCCGGCTCGTAAGCGCGACAGAATCTGCTTGGCATCAGCATTGATATCACTGCGTGTATCCGCACTGAGATAGACCTGACGAAAAGAAACCGCTGGCTGGATGCGAAACTGTTCTGCATGAGCACCCATATAGATGGTTAGCTCCTCATCATCAGGGTCAAGCAGGGCTGCAATATCCTCTAGAATAAAACTCAGTTTTTGGCGCATGCGCCGACGAATGACGCTGTCATCCCGGTCAAGACC
>JAPKBI010000560.1 GCA_028823475.1 Halioglobus sp.
AAACCTTTTTGTGCCTTCTTTTGAATATTCATAATAGTTCTCTACCTTGATAATTAGGGTTATACACCGGCAAGAGACTCTTCTGCCCGGTATAGGCCATTTGCAGAGATGATATTGCATATCGCGTGCCAACAATGGAAATACACAACAACAAAAATAAAATTACCTACTAAATCAATTGGTTATATTATTTTTTGTTTCCGAACACGGTGCACAGGCCGCTCCATGCTTGCCACCATTTTGACCCAAAGTGTCGATATTGGACAATTTTTGTCACAAGTGGCGCCAACACGGTAGCAATGCGCCGACAGGCCCACGCCTACTGCGAACAGCATTTTGTACACTTTCACCCTAAACAGAGGCTGCCGCAGGTATAGCAAGCTGGTTATACTTTCTTTTTTAAATAAATTGCAGCGTTATGGCTATTTTCTACTCGTCACAGGAACCTTCGCTCGATGAACACTAAAGCACTGGGGCAGCTCAGCGGTTTGGCGGGAAGCCTTGTGGCGGGATCGTTGATCACAGCCGAGCAGGCCGTTGAGGCGCAAACACAAGCGGCCCTAGAGAAGATGCATTTTGTTCAGTATCTGGTAGAGAAGGAAAACGTCGACGGTCGACGTCTGGCAGAGCTGACCTCACACGAATTCGGCTTACCTTTATTTGACATAGCCGCGCTCAATACCGATTCGATTTCCGTTGCCCTGGTCGATGCAGCATTGATGCAAAAGCACCATGCGCTGCCCCTGTTACACCATGGCAATCGACTCTTTGTCGCGGTATCTGACCCGACCAATCTAGCCGCCCTTGCAGAGATCAAATTTCATACTGGCATCAACACGGACGCCGTGCTGGTGGAAGAAAGCGCCCTCAGTGAGGCACTGGCTAAATGTGCCGAGTCACAGGACGCGCTCTCTGATGGGCTCAGTGATCTGGACGCGTCCTATCTAGACGATATTGATATCGTCAGCGACGGAGAAGCGAAAGAAGACGATGATGGCAGCGAGTCGATTGACGAAACGCCCATTGTTCGGTTTGTTAATAAAGTCTTAATAGACGCGATTAAACAGGGTGCGTCAGACATCCACTTTGAACCGTATGAGCATTCCTACCGGGTGCGCTTTCGCACCGATGGCATTCTGGAGGAAGTGGTTAAACCTCCGCGAAATCTTGCCCCACGACTCGCGGCGCGGCTAAAAGTTATGTCGCAAATGGATATTTCAGAACGGCGGCTACCGCAGGACGGGCGTATCCAGATGAAGCTGTCGCGCAATCGGGCTATCGATTTTCGCGTCAATACACTGCCCACCCTGTACGGTGAAAAAATCGTACTGCGTATTCTGGATCCCGGCAGCGCAAAAATGGGCATCGACGCACTGGGCTATGAGTCCTACCAAAAAGACATGTACCTAAAAGTACTGAACCAGCCCCAGGGCATGATTCTGGTCACAGGCCCTACAGGCTCGGGAAAAACAGTGTCGCTCTATACTGGCCTCAATATTCTCAATACGCCCGAGCGTAATATTTCCACCGCTGAGGACCCGGTGGAAATTAATCTCGATGGCGTCAACCAAGTTCACGTGAACGCCAAGGTAGGACTCAACTTTGCTGAGGCATTGCGCTCCTTCCTGCGCCAGGATCCAGACGTGATCATGGTGG
>JAPKBI010000103.1 GCA_028823475.1 Halioglobus sp.
GATATGACCTTTGCGCGTGGATTGAGAGCTGTTTTGCGTCAGGATCCAGATGTGGTGATGGTGGGTGAGATTCGTGATCGGGAAACAGCAGAAATTGCCGTGCAGGCTTCCCTTACTGGCCATCTCGTGCTGTCCACATTGCACACCAATACGGCCATAGGCGCGATCACCCGCCTCAAAGATATGGGCATCGAACCCTTCTTGTTGTCGTCCAGTCTGATAGCAGTGATGTCTCAGCGTCTTGTGCGCTTGCTGTGCGTCGATTGTAAGGTGGCCGCTGAGCTGAACCCCGCGGAGCGGGAATTGTTGCGCATTGCGCCTGCCGAGGATCATCAGAGCGTCTGTCAGGCCAAGGGTTGCGAGAGCTGTAAATACACCGGTTATCGGGGGCGTACGGGTATTTATGAAATAATCGAGATTGATGATGCCATGCGCCAAATGATCTACGGTGGCGCCAATGAGCAGGATATTTTGCATCTGGCACGCCAGCATTACCCGGGAATAGAGACCGATGGTCGGCGCCGGATAATGGCAGGTGAAACCAGTATTGAGGAAGTCATGCGTGTGACTTCCATCGTCTGATCTGCGCAGGCTGAATTGTGACCGCATATCGCTATCAAGCCCTTAACCCCTCGGGAAAACTCATTAAGGGTGTGCTCGAAGGAGATTCCGAGCGACAGGTTCGCTCGCAGTTGCGCGGCCAGGATATGCGACCGGTGGAGGTCGCCGAGGCCAACAACACAGCGAAGTCCGGCAAGCCCGGATGGGACCTCTCACTCTATTTTTCTCGTATCAGTGTCGGTGACCTTGCGCTGATTACCCGCCAGTTGGCTACGCTGGTGGAGGCTAACCTGCCACTGGATGAGGCGCTTCAAGCCGCAGCAGAGCAAAGCCGCAGCAGTCGCATCAAAGGCATGTTGTTGCAGGTGCGTTCTAGGGTTGCCGAGGGACACACATTGGCTTATGCGATGGGGGAATTTCCTAGCGTGTTTAATGAAATGTATCGCGCCATGGTAAACGCGGGCGAGCACGCGGGTTATCTGGGTCCGGTGTTACAGCAGTTGGCAGATTACACCGAGCAGCGACAGTACACTGGCCAAAAGCTGAAAATGGCGATGATCTATCCTTTCATTCTGCTCGGGGTGGCAGTTGCAGTGGTCCTGTTGCTGCTGGTTTTTGTCGTGCCTGAACTGGTCGGTATCTTCGCCCACAGTAATCGCGAATTGCCTGGGTTGACGCGCGGTCTTATTGCTACCAGTGATTTTTTTCAGCAATACGGTCTCTGGTTGGTGATAGGGCTGTTTGCGGCATTCTTTATCGCGCGGCGGCTACTGCGAGATCCACAGCGCAAAAAACGCTGGCACCGCTTGTTGCTGAGCATACCGGGAATATCAGGTGTGCTGATTTCTATGGATACGGCGCGCTTTGCTTCTACGCTCAGTATCCTGATGGCCAGCGGCGTGCCTTTGCTTGAGTCGCTGCGTATTGCAGGGCAAGTGTTGACCAATCTGGTGCTTCGAGAGGACAGCGAGGCGGTGTCTGAACACGTGCAGGAGGGAGCGAGTTTGAATCGCGCGCTGCGCGAAAGTGGCCGCTTTCCTCCTATGATGGTGCACATGGTGGCCAGTGGTGAGGCCAGCGGCGAGTTGGAAACGATGCTTGACCGTTCGGCGACGAATCAGGAGCGAGAACTGGAAATGACGCTTGGCACCCTGATGAGTTTGTTCGAGCCACTGATGGTAGTGTTCATGGGGGGAATGGTTCTGACGATCGTCCTCGCTATCCTGTTACCCATATTTGATCTTAATACAATGGTGAAGTAAACGATGAAAGCAAAACGTAATTCAGGGTTTTCCCTAGTAGAAATTTTGGTGGTGCTGGTCATTATGGGGCTGCTGATCAGTGTGGTTGCGCCGACTGTGCTTAACCGCGCTGACGATGCCAGAGTGCAGAAGGCACAGGCCGATTTTAACGCGATAGAGACGGCACTGAAGATTTATCGGCTGGATAATTATGTCTACCCGACAACAGAACAGGGACTGCAGGCGCTGGTAGAGGCCAGCACACTGGCTCCTGAGCCGCGAAACTTCAAAGTCGGCGGTTATCTTGAGGAGGTCCCCATTGACCCGTGGGGGCGTCCCTATCTCTATCTCAGCCCCGGTGAACAACGTTCGGTGGATATCTATTCACTGGGTGCAGATGGTCTGTCTGGCGGTGAAGATCAAAGTGCCGATATTGGTAACTGGAAAGAAGAGGACTGATTTTCAATGCGCAGTTATTGGGCGGCTACACCTGGCGACGGCTGCCTGTCACGGTGCTGAAGCGGCAGCGCGGATTTAGCCTACTAGAGTTGTTGGCAGTTTTAGTCGTCATTGCGTTATTCACGTCATTGGCGAATCTCACTGTTACGTCCGGAGGCCAAGACATTCAGCTGCAAAGCACGGTATATAACCTTGTAGATGTCGCTGGCTATGCACTGGACGAAGCACAGATGACGGGTGTCGACTATGGACTCCTGTTGCAGGAAGAGCAGGAGGCGGGCGAGACCATTTACAGCTATCTTTGGTTGGAGCGGGGTGCCGACGGTTGGGTTGCACCCCTCAGTGGTCAGGAGCTGTTTGCGCAGCAACGCCTGCCGGCAGGTATTGCACTTGAATTGGTGTTGGAAGATGCGCCGATGGTCGAATTGTCGCTGGATGGTGATGAGGCTGAGGTCGTCAATCCGCAGGTGGTTTTTTATGCCAGTGGCGAGGCAACCGTCGGCTGGATCAATGTACTTCAAACGCAAGGTGGCGAATTACTGTGGCGCATCGAATGGGACCTATTTGGCCGTTTTGACGTGCTGCGACGTGGCGAGGCGGAGGTGGAATACTAGTGCGTGCTAGAGGTTTTACGCTGGTCGAGGTGATGGTCGCGCTGGCGATTGTTGCTGTCGCCTTGCCTGCAGTATTGATGTCGCTGTATCAGCAAGTGGACGATACCGCCTATTTGCGTGATAAGACCCTGGCCCACATGGTGGCAGAAAACAGGCTGGCAGAGATACGCCTCGTGATTGGTGCGACACGGAATCTTGCCGCTGGAAAGGACAGTGGCCTCGCCTCAATGGCAGACCGAGATTGGTATTGGTGGGTTGAAACGAAAGCAACCGAGGTGGCCAATTTTTTTCGTGTTGAGATCACGGTGTCGCTCGAAGAGGAGCAGCGGGAGCAGCCTCTGTATGCCCTGACCGCATTTATGTCGGGGGACTTAGAATTAGACCCTGATGGCTCGGCTGGTGAGTAAGAGACGGCCAGCGGGCTTCACGCTGTTGGAGGTGCTAATTGCAATGGCCATTACGGCCTTTGTTGCCCTAATCGCCACTACCAGCCTTTCCCGGGTAATGGACGGTGTGCAGAGTCTGCGCGCAACTGCCGACCGAACCTATGAAGTGAACCGCGCCTGGATGATTATTTCGCGGGACCTGCGTCACTTTTCGGATCGGCCTGTACGCGACGAGTTTGGCCAGATTGAGCCGGCCCTTGCCGGAGGGGAACTGGCACGCTTTGCACTGAGCTTTACGCGGGCGGGCTGGCACAATCCCAACGCTAACCCGCGCAGTAACCTGCAACGCGTTAATTATCGTCTCGAAGACGAGGCTCTGTGGCGAGACAGCTATTCGGTATTGGATCGGGCAGGGGATACTGAGCCCTATAGCGTGATGCTGCTGGACGGCGTAGAAGATATGCAGCTGGCGTTTTTGGCTTCACTGGATGACCTGGAGATTCCGTCTGGCGGTGCAGTGCCCGATACCAGCAACTGGGTGACCAACTGGGTGGTCGATGTCGGTTCGTCTGACACTGAGATGAAGAATCCGATTGGTGTTGAAATCATTCTACAGTTGCAGGGCTTGGGCGAGATGAGGCGTTTATATGCATTGCCGCCACTGTAGGCCTCATTCTTCGAGGGCTCGTCAACGCGGTGCCGCGCTAATTTTCGCCATGTTGGTATTTGCGCTTGCGGCGGCGCTGGTCGTCGCCATGAAGGGCGAGTTTGAGCGCTTCTATCAACGCAGTGGCAATATCCTGTTGGACGGGCAGGCTCAGGCCTACCTGCGAGGGGCGGAGGATCTTGCCGGAATATTGCTATTAGCCGACTATGACATGGATAAAAGCGCGGGACTGCGGCGCGATGATTTAAATGAGATATGGTGGACTAAACCGGGCAATCCTCCGCCTACCTATGCGCTAGACGGGACGGGCTGGATGAGTGGTTCCCTGGAGGATTTGCAGGGACGATTCAATCTAAATGCGCTAGCAAAAACCGTATCTGGCGAGAGAACGTCTGACTTAAAAAAACGGTTTACCCCAGAGCAGGAGCAGTTTATTCGTTTATTGCAGGCCCTAGGAGATCCTGCCGTGAGTCAGCAGGAAGCAATAACGATTACCGAGTCAATAACCGATTGGCTTGATGCCGATCGGGAGCCCCTCCTGGATGGTGCAGAGGACGATTATTATTATGGGCAGACGCCAGCTTATCGCGCGGCCAATCGCAACATGTCCAGCGTCAGTGAACTGCGTGCGGTTGCTTACATCACGCCAGAAATTTATCGAGCGTTACTACCCTGGATCACGGTTTGGCCTAAGGAGCTGGCGACGCTGAATATACACACGGCACCCGCGATGGTATTACGCAGTATTAATGCCAAAGGAGACCTTAGTCCACTGACCGAAGCAGAAGGAGCATCGCTTGTGGAGTACCGTGAGGAAACGGGCTTTGAGGATAAGACCGATTTTCAAGCTAACCCGGTATTTGATGGAAAGCGCGACGATATGAAAGATGTTATGGCGTTGTTAGGGGAAAATAGCGATTACTTTTTGCTGGAGGCACAGGTGGAGGTTGCCGGCAGGAACATGCGCTTGTACAGTGTGATCAATCGTAGCGGCCGTAACATTGCTACTATCGCCAGAGCCAGTGGTAGCCTGTAGATGAACCCTTGGTCAGATAGCGATAGATATCCGGAGAAGTCCTTAGTGGGAAAGACACAGGTTTGCGCAATATGGCCATAGTACGTTTGGTCGAGGGACGCCTCGCGTGGTATCCGCCCGGCACCAACGCCGAGCCTCAGTGGTTGGATGATGATCATGCTCGAGAGCATCTGCACGCGACGTTGGCACAACGGCGGATTAAAGTCTGTTTCGCAGCGCCGGGTGAAGATATTCTCCTGTTGACGCTGTCAGTGACGCCTGACGAAAAAAAGCATATCAGTAAGTCTTTACCCTTCATGTTGGAAGAGCAGGCTGCTGCGGATGTCGACACGTTACATTTTGCTTACAGTCCGCTGCAGCAGGATGAGTTTGGTGTCGCTATTGCCGCGCGCGAAAAAATGGAGCACTGGCAGTTACTGCTCGCAGATTTCCCGGGTATCGCGCGGTGGTTGCCGGAGCCGCTCCTATTGCCATGGCAGCCTGACGAGTGGTGTTTGTTGGTGGAAGGCGATCGCGTTATTGTTCGCGTTGGGCAGTGTAAGGGATTCGCCGCTGAGAAAGAGCTGGTAGATGCGCTGGTGCGAGCCATACTCAGCGAGTCCGAGCCACCTGCTGCGGTTATTGTGTACGGCATGGATCAAGAAGCGGATACAAATATGCTGCCGGTTGAACTACGCGACCGGGTGCAGTGGCGTCGTGGTGATCTAAACGTAGCGGTGCTGTTGAGTGAAACCGAAGACGTAAATCTCAATCTGTTGTGTGCAGATTTTGCGCCACGCTTGCCGCTCCGTCTCTGGTGGCAACAATGGCGTGCAGTTGCCGCCGTATTGGTTGCTGCCTTTGTTGTGCAACTAGGCACGAGCTATGCTGAGTATCGCAATCTATCGGCGCAAAACACTGCGCTGCGTAGTGCCGTGCAAGACAGTTATCGCTCGGTGTTTCCCACCGGAGTGGTGGTAGATGCAGAAAAACAGTTGCGTCGGCAACTAGATGCTTTGGGAGGAACAGGCGAGGGTGCCGGCTTTATTCCTTTAATGGAGCAGGTTGGTGCTGCAATAGCAGGCATGCCGGGCACTACCATCGCGAGTATCAACTACAATGACAAGGGCGGCGAAATACGCCTTAATATCGTCGCTGCAGATTTTGAAGGTGTCGAGAAGTTGCGCAGCCGAATAAATGAGGCTGGACTGGAAGCCGTGACCGAAAGTAGTAATGCAAAGGGTGACCGTGTCAGCGCCCGTCTGCGGGTCAAGGAGAGGTCGTGAAAGAATGGTTTTCCCAACTCAACCAACGCGAGCAGCTTAGCTTGGTTTTGCTTGGTTCCGTGCTGCTTCTGTATTTGCTCTACATGTTGGTGTTGTCTCCACTGGATAGCCGCCGAGACCAACTGATAGCGCAAAACGTCGCTGTTGCTGAGTCGCAGAGCCGCGTAGACGCTATGGTGTCTCAGTTGCTTGTATTACGTCAAAGTGGCGCCAAGGCCGGCGCAAAGCGTAATCTGACCTCAGTGATTAATCAATCCACGTCTCGTTTGCAGTTACCGGTTATTCGCCTGCAGCCTAACAGTCGTGGCGAAATTCAGGTGCGTATTGAGAACGGCTCTTTCGATGATGTATTGAAGTGGCTCAATGAGATGGAATATACCGAGAGTTTACTGGTGCGTGAGGTCTCTGTGACCCCAGCTGCTTCTGCCGGTCGTGTCAACATCACAGTACGAATTGCAGAGGCGGGATAACGTGAATAAGTCCCGTCTTCTGTGGGCTGCAGCTCTGGCTCTATTGTTCTTCGTCAGTCTTGTGACGTCGGCACCCGCTCGCCTGCTGAGTCATGTTGTGCCGAGTGAGCAGTTGCTGCTGCGCGGGTTGGCGGGCACTGTTTGGCACGGCAGTGCCAGTAGTGTTCTGGTGCGCCTGCCACAGGGTTATTTACAGCTGGGTGCGGTGCAGTGGTCACTGCAGCCCCTGTCCTTGCTGCTATTGGCGCCGCATCTCACGGTGAGCAGTGAGTGGGGGAATCAGAAATTTGCGGGCGAACTGGTGTTACGTGGTCAGAGGGATTTAGAGGTATTGAACGCGGAGGCCCAGCTGGCCGCAAATCTATTAAGCCGTTTCGCGCCAGTATCGGTTGTGGGAATGTTTAACCTGCAATTAGATCG
>JAPKBI010000561.1 GCA_028823475.1 Halioglobus sp.
TGTGCACGCATTGAGTTCGAGGGCCGAGTAACCCTAGGCGGTGTAACATGTCCAGCGGACGTTCCCCATGCTCTTCTGCAGCCTGCAGCACCTCTCCGGCGGTCTCGTGCAGATGAATCTGTACCGGCGCATCGAGTTCGGCGGCGAGAGTCGCTATTTTAATCAGGTTGCTTTCACAAACGGTATACGGGGCGTGGGGTCCAAAGACCACAGTCACCAGTGTGCTGTGTTTGAAGTCGTCCCTCAGGGCCAGCCCCTTTCTGATGTAGTCATCTCCGTCCAGGCCCCAGGCAGTAGGAAAATCAAAAATTGGAAAGGTAATCTGGCAGCGCATACCCAGCCTTTGGGCGGTTGCGGCACAAACATCGGGGAAAAAATACATATCACTGAAAGTTGTAGTGCCTGAACGTATCATCTCAGCTATGGCCAGTTCTGTGCCATCCCCCACAAACGCTTCGCTGACATGCGCTTGTTCTGCTGGCCAGATATGCTGCTCCAGCCAAGGCATTAGAGGTTGGTCGTCGGCATAGCCACGAAATAGACTCATCGCAGCATGTCCATGGCAGTTTACTAATCCCGGCAGCAGCGCTTGACCCGGCAATTCAAGTATTTCGCGCGCGTCGATGGATTCTGCTTCTGCTCTAGGTAGCAGGGCAGAAATGCGACCCTCTGTCAGTGCAATACTGTGATTCGGTAGCACTACACCATGAGGCACCACCGGCACTATCCACTCAGGATGAATCAGCAAATCTGCGGTTTTTCGTTGCAACGTCATGGTTTTTTCCTGTTTCTTGAGGCGCATGTGCTGGCGCGAAACTGCCGTCCTGCCCAGTGGAGAAGCCGGAACAGGCGTATCATCATGAAAGTATAACCACAAATAGAGCAAACACGGGCTAAACGGGCCTGATTTTCTGCAAAAACATGGCGGGAAGGGGTCAACTTCCCGTATAATGTGGTGCATTATTTGGGGGTTAGGCAGTGTGAAATGTTCGCTGTAAAGAGTACTTACCAAAGCCCCTAATACTGTCTTCAATGCGCGTTCGCAGTTACTCTAGGAAGTCGTTATACATGGGTGAAATAGCCAAAGAAATAGTCCCCGTCAATATCGAAGACGAGATGAAGAAGTCCTATCTGGATTACGCGATGAGTGTGATTGTCGGTAGGGCCTTGCCAGACGTTCGGGATGGGCTGAAACCGGTACACCGGCGCGTCTTGTTCGCCATGAACGAGCTCAACAATGATTGGAATAAGACCTATAAAAAGTCTGCCCGCGTGGTCGGCGATGTTATTGGTAAGTACCACCCTCACGGCGATTCCGCGGTGTATGACACCATCGTAAGAATGGCTCAGCCCTTCTCTTTACGCTACATGCTGGTCGATGGCCAGGGCAACTTCGGGTCTGTAGATGGCGATTCCGCCGCGGCAATGCGGTATACCGAGATTCGCATGCGCAAGATTGCACACTCGCTGTTAGCGGACCTCGATAAAGAAACAGTCGACTTTGTAGAGAACTATGACGGCACCGAGCACATACCTGCCGTCATGCCTACCCGGATCCCCAACCTGCTGATTAATGGCTCGTCAGGTATTGCTGTCGGCATGGCCACTAATATTCCGCCACATAACCTGACGGAGGTGGTCAGCGGCTGTC
>JAPKBI010000562.1 GCA_028823475.1 Halioglobus sp.
ATTAAAATATTGGCCAGTTGCGCCCGATGCCAGGCCGCATCACCCCACAATAATTGACTGTGCTTTTGCCGCTTGAAATAGAGATGAATAAAGCACTCCCAGGTAAAGCCGATACCGCCGTGGAACTGCACCGAGCGACTAGAGGCAAAAGCCGCACATTCGCTAGCTGAGGTCTTGGCCATATGCGCAAACTCAGCAGCGCGCGCCGGCTGGGTATCGACCGCACATGCCGCGTTGTACACCAGTGATTTACACTGGTCTATCAGTATCATCACATCCACCAGTGGATGCTTTACCGCCTGAAAAAATCCCAGCGGGTGTTCGAACTGCTGACGTGTACCTGCGTACTCAACTGTTGTCTGCAACTGCCACTCAGCTGCGCCGGTGATGTCTGCAGCCAGTAAAGTCCAGATCGCGGGCATGGCCTGTGACAGCGCCGCCACACCATTATCTGACACGACCTGCGCCTGCACATTCTCAAAACTGACATGTGCCTGATCGCGGGTGAGGTCCACGATGGCGTCAGGCGCAATCGTGACGCCTGCGGCATCCGTCGCCACCCAATAAAGTGACAGTCCCTTTTCCGTCCGCGCACTGACCAGCAGGCGATCGGCTTTGCGTGCATCCTGCACGAAGTAGGCCATACCGTTCAACTGACCTTTTGTACTTTGCACACCCGTATCAGCCAAGTCCCAGGAGCCCTGAGCGTTTGTGATTGCAAGCGTTGCCGTCATTCCCACGGCCATTTCACTCAGCGCCGCTTCACCACCACTACCGCAGGCGGATAAAACGTAGGTCGCGTTGAGAGACCCCAGCAGTGGGCAAGGAAAGGCAGCCCTCCCCAACTCCTCTACCAATCCCGCTACGGCCACTAGCGGCATACCCAGTCCTCCCGCGGATTCCGGTATCGCCAATGAGGTCCAGCCAAGTTCTACCATCTGCTGCCACAAATCGCGATCCCAGACGCAGGCGCTCATGCGCTCTGGGTTGTGATTAGACGCCACCATGCGGTGTAATTTATCGGTGGTAAAACTATCGGCAAAAAATTTACGGGCAGAATCCTTTAGCAGCCCAGCTTCTTCACCAAAACCAAAGTTGTCCGGTTGTGTCATGTCCCCTACCCTATTTTGATTTCGCTAAGCCAAGCACACGCTCGCCAAGAATATTACGCTGCACTTCGCTGGTACCCGCGGCGATGGTCATGCCGTAAGAATTCATATAGGCCATGGGCCACTGCCCTCCAGCCGGTGCATTGTCATCGCCAAGATACAAAGACGCGCTAGCGCCCTCCACTTCCATTGCTGTGGCACCAATGGCCTGCGCAATTTCACTGGCCAGCAATTTATTTTGCAGCAACAGACGGGCCGGATGATCCTGCAAGGCAGACACCCGCGCGCGACGCTGATTTTGCCCCAAGCCCGCTTCTTGAATCACCAATTGCATGATGCGATCTCTGATCAACGGATCGTCGGCAGCCGGCTTGCCATTGCGCGACGTCACACGAGCCAACTCGATAAGGTTAGCCGTATTGGTTGAGTGGGTCGCCTTGCTCTTCATCCCGCCTGAACGCGGCGTCTGCAATTCCCCTGCGCCACGCTCGTGCAACAGGGTGGTCATGGCGACTTGCCAACCCTTACCCAGGTCGTCCAA
>JAPKBI010000104.1 GCA_028823475.1 Halioglobus sp.
TCAAGGCCATCCATCACGGCCGCGTGGTCTATGCTGACTGGTTGCGAGGCTCTGGACTGCTGCTGATTATCGATCACGGTGACGGCTATATGAGCCTGTACGCACACAACGAGAGTCTACTGCGGGAGGTCGGTGAGTGGGTCACTGCCGGCAGTCCCGTCAGCACCGTCGGCAATAGTGGCGGCATGGAACAGACCGCCGTGTATTTCGAAGTTCGCCATAACGGCAAGCCCACTAACCCGGCAAATTGGTGTAAAGGCTAAATCTGTGGAGCACCAACGCACATGTCATTGTTAATAAAGAATAAGGTAAACTGTCTCGTCCAAGCTACCAACTTGCAGACCACACCCATGCGCTTTAATTCCTGGCTCCGCCCTACACTGACAAGCATGACTGCCGCGCTCGCACTGGCGGTTTGTATTCCGCTGTCTGCGGCAGAAGAACAGGCCGCACTACCGCTCGATGAACTGCGCACTTTCGCCGAAGTGTTCAACCAGATTCGAACAGGCTATGTCGAAGAAATTGATGACAGCACACTGCTGGAGTTCGCCATTGAGGGCATGTTGATGGGCCTCGACCCGCACTCGATGTACCTGAAAGAAGACGCTTATCAGGGCCTACAAGATTCCACGTCCGGCGAATTTACCGGGCTGGGCTTGGAGGTAGGAACGGAGAATGGCTACGTCAAAATCATCGCCCCTATCGATGGCTCACCCGCAGCAGACGCCGGCCTGGAAAGCGGTGATATCATTCTCAAACTGGATAACGTTCCGGTGAAAGGCATGTCTTTGAACGAGGCTATCGAGATGATGCGTGGCCCCAAGGGCAGTAAAATCGTGCTCTCTATCGGCCGGCCCGGCAACAGTGAGCCCTTCGACGTCACCCTCGTGCGCAATACGATTAAAGTCGCTAGCGTACGTCAGCGCTTGCTGGAACCCGGTTACGGTTACATCCGCATAGCCCAGTTCCAAAGCAGCACAGGTGCGGATGTAAAAAAATCGTTGGATAAACTTCTCTCAAAAGGGGCGCTCAAGGGACTCGTGCTGGACCTGCGCAACAACCCCGGTGGTATTTTAAACGCCAGTGTCGATGTGGCGGGCCTTTTCATGGACGAAGGCAATGTCGTCTACACGGAGGGACGTGTCAGTGGCTCGGATACACGCTATGACGCCGCTCCCCTCGATGCCACTGACGGTGCGCCCATTGTTGTGTTGATCAACCAAGGCTCCGCCAGTGCTTCAGAAATTGTGGCCGGCGCGCTGCAAGATCACAGCCGCGCTGTCATTATGGGCACCCAGAGTTTTGGCAAAGGGTCAGTGCAATCCGTGCTGCCTATGTCTGATTCCCGCGCGATCAAACTCACCACTGCACTGTACTTTACACCTGATGGTCGCTCTATCCAGGCCGAAGGAATCGTGCCCGACATTCTTGTTGAGCGCGCTACTATCACCGCCTATGACAACACGCAGCGGATCAGAGAAGCGGACCTTGCCGGCCACCTCAGCAACGCCAACGGTACCCGTGAAAGCAAGAAGGACGCAGTCACCAAAGAGTTACTCACCGATGACAACCAGTTATACGAAGCCCTTGCGCTATTAAAAGGACTGAATATTCTTCGGTTACATGAGAAGAAAGTACAAGCCAAAGCCGCGAACACACTCTGAGCGTATTGCAACGGTCCGATACATCAACCCTGATTAATGACGGTAAAAAAACGCTCAACCCTAAGCGCTTATTACTGCCGCACCTCAATGCCGTGTTCGGCCATATAGGCTTTCGCTTGGGGCACGGTGTACTCGCCGAAGTGGAAGATACTCGCAGCCAACACCGCATCGGCGCCGCCTTGAATGACACCGTCAACAAGATGATCCAACGTGCCCACACCACCAGAAGCAATCACTGGAATTTCAACGGCATCGGTAATCGCCCGCGTCACACCTAACTCAAAACCATTTTTAGTGCCGTCTCGATCCATACTGGTCAGGAGAATTTCCCCCGCGCCCAGCTCAGCCATTCTCACCGCCCAAGCGACCGCGTCGATACCGGTAGGCTTGCGTCCGCCGTGGGTAAATATTTCCCACCGGGGCTGACCTTCTACATCGTCCACTCGCTTAGCATCAATTGCCACGATGATGCACTGGGAGCCAAAGCGCTGGGCAGATTCTCGCACCAGTTCAGGATTGTGAATGGCTGCCGTATTAATACTGACTTTGTCGGCACCGGCGTTAAGCATGGTGCGGATGTCGTCCACTGCGCGAATGCCGCCGCCAACGGTAAGCGGAATGAACACGTGCTCAGCGATCTGCTCCACGGTATGGACTGTCGTATCGCGGCCTTCGTGGCTGGCGGTGATATCGAGAAAGCACAACTCGTCAGCACCCTGCTCGTTATAGCGCATAGCGATTTCCACCGGATCACCGGCATCGCGAATATCCACAAAGTTCACGCCCTTGACGACGCGCCCGTTCTCCACATCGAGGCAGGGAATAATACGTTTAGCCAGACCCATGGCTAGACCGCTCCCTCATCACACAGCTGCTGTGCGTCGGCCACATCCAGCGTGCCTTCGTAAATCGCTCGGCCGGTAATCGCGCCACAAATGCCGGTGTGCGCGACGTTGATCAGTGCGGTGATATCCCGAATATCGGTGATGCCACCGGAGGCGATCACCGGGATGCTGGAGGCCTGCGCCATCGCCACAGTCGCTTCGACGTTGACGCCCTGCATCATGCCGTCGCGTGCGATATCGGTGTAGACGATGGCGGCCACGCCGTCGGATTCGAAGCGCCGAGCAAGATCGGTGGCGCGCACCTCGGACACCTCAGCCCAACCATCGGTGGCGACCAGCCCATCTCTAGCGTCCAGACCCACAATAACTTTACCGGGGAACGCGGCACAGGCCTCGGCCACAAACTCAGGTTCTTTTACCGCCTTGGTGCCGATAATCACGTAGCTGACACCGGCGTTAATATAGTGCTCGATAGTTTCCAGAGTGCGGATACCTCCACCAATTTGTATGGGCAAATCCGGGTAGGCCGCCGCGATGGCGTTTACCACTGCACCGTTCACCGGCTCACCGGCAAAAGCACCGTTCAAGTCCACTAAATGCAAACGTCGACAGCCGGCCTCAACCCAACGGGCCGCCATCGCCACCGGGTCGTCAGAAAACACCGTGCTGTCATCCATCAGACCCTGGCGCAGACGCACACACTGTCCGTCTTTTAAATCAATTGCGGGGATGATCAGCATTGTCCGTTCCACTCCAGAAAATTTTTCAGCAGCCTTAGCCCGGCAGTCGCGCTTTTCTCCGGGTGAAATTGCACTGCAAACAGGTTGTCGCGGGCCAATGCCGCATCAGCGTTAACGCCGTATTGGACGCTTCCTGCCAACAGGCTGCGATCCCAGGCGTGCGCGTAATAACTGTGTACGAAGTAAAAGCGCGTCATATCAGGAATGCCCGCCCATAAGGGATGATTCATGGTCTGGTGCACCTCGTTCCAACCCATGTGCGGCACCTTCAGGCGCGAGCCCTCAGCATCGGTCAGTGGTTTGCCAAAATAGCGAACCTCTCCGGGAATAGTGTCCAGACAATCCACGCCGTCGTTTTCTTCGGAGCGACTCATCAGGGCCTGCAGACCCACACAGATCGCCAGAACGGGCACCTGCTGCTCCGTTAACGCCTGTGTCAGAAGTTCATCGCACTTGAGGCGGCGAATCTCCGACATACAGTCGCGAATGCCGCCCACGCCCGGGAACACTACGCGGTCAGCCTGTCGGATCACATCGGCGTCGTGTGTTACCACCACCTCACTCGCGCCAACATGCTCCAACGCACTGGCGACGGAATGCAGGTTACCCATGCCGTAGTCGATAACGGCGACAATACCAGTCATACCCAGGATCCCTGTTTACAGCACGCCTTTGGTCGAGGGCATGATGCCCTCCATACGTGGATCAGCCGTCAAGGCCATGCGCAGGGCACGGCCAAAGGCCTTGAAGACGGTCTCTATCTGGTGATGGCTGTTGTCACCACGCAGATTATCCACGTGCAGCGTGACGAGCGCATGGTTAACGAAGCCCTGAAAAAATTCCATGAACAGATCCACGTCGAAGCCGCCCACCGATGAGCGCGTAAACGGCACATGGAATATGACGCCAGGGCGGCCGGAGAAATCAATGACCACCCGCGACAGGGCCTCATCGAGTGGCACATAGGCATGGCCATAACGGAGAATGCCTTTCTTATCGCCCACTGCCTTGGCGACGGCTTGCCCTAAGGTGATACCAACGTCTTCGACTGTGTGGTGGTCATCGATGTGCAGGTCACCGTTGGCCTTGATATCCAGATCGACCATGCCGTGACGCGCAACCTGATCCAACATATGCTCCAAAAAAGGAATGCCGGTATCAAACGCCGTTTTACCGGAACCGTCCAGGTTCACCGAGACGGTAATCTGGGTCTCCAGAGTATCTCGCGTTACTGTGGCCTTGCGCGCAGCCATCGTTCTCTCCACTCGATTGATTTCAAGGAAAGCCCCCGAAACGAGCCACATTATAAGACAACACAAGGCTTAATT
Organism: Halioglobus sp.; assembly: GCA_028823475.1. Lineage (GTDB taxonomy): Bacteria > Pseudomonadota > Gammaproteobacteria > Pseudomonadales > Halieaceae > Marimicrobium. The sequence continues at coordinate 4,578 of JAPKBI010000104.1, forward strand.
CACTGGCACTATGGCAGGTGAGGCATTACTCTGTGACGCCGATCGGCACCCGATTCCTCTTCATGCCAAGTCCTGAACTTTTTTCTAAACGCGTCCTTGAATGGTTTGACCAGTGCGGCCGCAAAGACCTGCCCTGGCAACAAGACACTAGCCCCTACCGTGTCTGGGTGTCAGAAATCATGCTGCAGCAAACTCAGGTGAAGACGGTCATCCCCTATTTTGAGCGTTTTATGACTGCTTTTGCGGATGTGCAGACACTCGCGGAGGCGCCGGAAGATGCCGTGCTGCACCTGTGGACCGGACTGGGCTACTACGCTAGAGCGAGAAACCTGCACAAGGCCGCCAAACAGGTGGCAAACGTCCTAGACGGGCAATTTCCCGACACAGTCGAGGGCCTATGTGACCTGCCCGGCGTGGGTCGCTCCACCGCTGGCGCCATTGTGAGTATTGCCTTCGGGCAGCGCGCGAGCATTCTCGATGGCAACGTCAAGCGGGTGCTGGCACGCTACCGGCGTGTGGGGGGCTGGCCCGGACAGTCTGCAGTACATCAACGGCTATGGGATGTTGCCGAGCAATACACACCGACCGAGCGTTGCGCCGACTACACCCAGGCCATGATGGACCTGGGTGCGACCCTGTGCACCCGCTCGACACCTGCCTGCACGCTGTGCCCGCTGGCAGCAGACTGCCAGGCACTGGCCCGTGGCGATCAACGCGACTATCCGGGTAAAAAACCGCGTAAAATTCTGCCGGTGAAAGCCACCTGCTTTCTGATCGCGCGCAGCGCAGACGGTGATGTTTGGCTGGAAAAGCGCCCTTCTAGCGGAATCTGGGGGGGCTTGTGGTGCTTCCCCGAGATCGACGACCCACAGACAAGCGCGCAACACTGCCTGGACCTATGGGGCATTGAGCCGATCACAGTGACGCCTCAATCAGGCTTTCGTCATACGTTCAGCCACTACCACCTGGATATTACACCCATCATCGTAGAACTGGGCACCACCCCACACGCGGTGATGGAAGCCCCACGGCAGCTCTGGTATAACCTAAGCAGACCACCACAAATCGGCCTCGCGGCTCCGGTGGCTTCGCTGCTGGAAACGCTGGCGAGCCGCCACCCACAAACGGAGTATTAAGAATGTCTCGTATGATTTTTTGCAAGAAGTATGGGGAAGAATTGGAAGGACTCGACGCGCCTCCTTATCCAGGCCCTAAAGGTCAGGACGTGTTCGACAATGTCTCTAAGAAAGCGTGGCTGGACTGGCAGGGCCACCAGACCATGCTGATCAACGAAAAGCACCTGAGCCTGGTGGATCCGGATGCGAGAAAGTACCTGCAAACGGAGATGGATAAATACTTTTCAGGGGAAGACTATGATCGGGCGGAAGGTTACGTCCCGCCCGCACAGTAGCTTGCCAGCCTGTGGCACCCATCAGCGCAACTTGACTCACGCTGCCTAGACGGGTTTAATACGCGGCACTTGCGGTTCCGCATTATTGCCCAGATAGCTCAGTCGGTAGAGCAGGGGATTGAAAATCCCCGTGTCGGCAGTTCGATTCTGTCTCTGGGCACCAACACCCTTTTTTATCCCCTAAGAACCCACTACTTAAATGGGTTTTGTCACTCTTACTTTGCTTTTGTGTAGCAATGTGCCACACGATTGTGCCTCACACTTTCTGATGGCTAGGCGAAGTTAGGGCCCCGGGGGGCCTGCGCAACATTTGTATTGTGAGGGTACCCGCTGAGTTACATCAGAGGGCAATTCTGAGCCCGAATCAAAATTCCCGGTTAAAAAAAAGAGTAGTTTTGGCCTTTTCGGTTCACGGTTACACCGTGCCAATGCTGCAGCCTGCAGGCACCCGCAGCCATTAGTCATTTGCGTCGACACTGGAGGGGGGCTGTGCATCATGCGCGGTTGAGGTATCTCTACTTTCATCACACTTAAACAGTCGTCGCGTCGGTCCAGACCACAGTCAATGGCGAGACGCGTCCGTCTTCCAACGCCGAAAAGAGATCAGCCGCTCGGAGAATAGGTTTTTGCCCTTCGATGACCCAGACCCCGTTCGCGAACAGGTAGCCATCATCAAACCGTGCTTTCAGGGTCTCGACTCGAAATTCGGCATCGCCGATCTCCCTGTAGGGACGCGTAAAAAATTCGTGCGGCGTCAGTGTGAGTGCTTCCTTCTTTGTCGACTTGTTGAGGAGGGCTCAGGAAATTTTCCATATTTGAAGACGACGAGTCGCCTTAGCTATTCGAAAGATTACTTAAAAAGGCTGTTTTTTATTAGACTTTAAAAGTCTGTCCTTCTACTCTTGGTGGAATAACTATTAGGAAGGAGTGCATAAAGTGGCTTTAGCTTTTCGTGCGAAGAACATAATCCTAGGAGTAGCGCTGATCGGTTCGCTGGCTGCCTGTAGCGATAACGACGATCAAAATGCAGTCGCGATAGCGCCAGACGAGATTATCTCTATTGAGGACAGCAGCGCTGAAGTTTGCGACCTATTGGATA
>JAPKBI010000105.1 GCA_028823475.1 Halioglobus sp.
CCTTGCGACCCCTCATGGGTAACCGCATCTTCGGCTGCGACGACTGTCAACTGTGCTGTCCTTGGAACAAGTTCGCACAGGCAACAGACGAGGGCGACTTCCAGCCCCGGCATGGATTGGCGGATGTGGATCTGGTGGAACTGCTGTTGTGGGATGAGGCGACGTTCCTGGCAAAAACCGAAGGGTCTGCGATCCGTCGGATCGGCCACGAACGCTGGCTGCGCAATCTAGCCGTTGCGCTGGGAAACGCGCCAACGTCAGATGCGGTGATCGATGCCCTGCTGTCCCGACGCGACGATCCGTCACCTCTGGTGCAGGAACATGTCGTTTGGGCACTGCAGCAACACGGTGTTATTCCAGCCTAAGAAAATGCTCTCTGTAGTAACGCAACTCATTGATGGATTCGCGAATATCATCCAGCGCCTGATGCGTGCCGGTCTTGGTGAAACCCGATTCTAACTCAGGCCGCCAGCGTTGCATCAGTATTTTAAGGGTACTAACATCCAGGTTGCGGTAGTGGAAATAGGCTTCCAGCTGCGGCAATAGGCGCGCCATAAAACGCCTATCCTGACAGATGGTATTACCGCACATGGGAGAAGACCCACGGGGAACCCACTGCTCGAGAAAAGCGATGGTTTCCTGCTCGGTTCTCTTTGCGTCATATTGGCTGGCCTTCACCCTATCCACCAGACCTGAGCGATTGTGGTGTGTGGTATTCCATTCGTCCATGCCATCGAGTATGGCATCACTCTGATGGATCGCGATCACCGGCCCTTCGGCTAATGTATTGAGCTCGGAATCAGTAACGATGGTGGCGATCTCAATCACCACATCCTGATCCGGTTTTAGACCGGTCATTTCCAAGTCTATCCAGATGAGGTTGCTGGCGCTGCGCATGGTCTGTTCGTCCGAAACCGTTAATAGAGTCAGTAGTGTAACAAATTGTCTCGACAGACCAAGCCTGTAACCCAATAATGGCATATGAGTAAACGCAAACTCAGCCGGCAGCAGGCATGGCGCATCGAAAAAATTCAGGACGAGCGCGCCAAACGTTCGGCCCGCCGGGATACTGACGCGCAGGAAGCGCTCACCGGTGGCGAGTTGGGTCCGGAACAGGAAGGACTGGTTGTTGCACACTACGGCACTCAGGTTGCGGTCGAGTCTGCACCAGGCGAAAGCCAGCGCTGCCATCTCCGCGCAAACCTGCAAGGCTTAGTAACCGGAGACAGAGTTGTGTGGTGCAATGGCGATCCGATGGGCGTGGTGGTGGCGCAGCGTGAACGCCACAGTGTGCTGTCGCGACCCGACCCTTATGGCAAGCTGAAGCCTGTCGCAGCCAATATCGACCAGATCATGCTGGTAGTTGCCCCCGTTCCGCAACCCTATGCCAATCTCATCGATCGCTACCTAGTGGCGGCTGAGGCTGTGGGGATCGAACCCGTCATACTGCTGAATAAAATGGATCTACTGGATTCAGACCCGGATCTGACACAATCACTGGATGAATTACTGGCCATTTACCCCACCCTTGGCTACCGGGTGCTGCGTACTTCAATCAAAGACAGTGGACTGACAGAATTACACAGCGCACTGCGTGAACGTACCAGTGTGTTTGTAGGGCAATCGGGTGTTGGAAAATCCTCACTGGTCAATGTTCTGCTGCCAGAGGCCGACATTCGAGTGGGCGCGCTGTCGGAAGCCACACAGAAGGGCACGCATACCACCACCACTGCCCAGTTACTGCACTTGACCTGCGGTGGCACACTCATCGATTCACCGGGCATCCGTGAGTTTGGTTTGTGGCATATGAGCAAGGAGCAGGTAGAACAAGGTTTTCGAGAATTCCTTCCACTGCTGGGCACCTGCAAGTTTCGCGATTGTCAGCATGATCACGAACCCGGATGCGCGATCCTTAAAGCGGCAGAGTCAGGCGCGATTAGCACGCGACGACTGAATAGTTACCACAGTATTGTGACCAGTTTGGACGAGGACTAGGTAGTGCCCCTTAATATGAATGATCGACGGGTTTTTATGCGGTGCAAGGCGCGTGTGCACGCTTGCTCTAGACTTCAAATACGCTCGACCCAGCTCTACTGGCGCGAACCCAACGACTCTCCCATGCGGGTCAAAGTCCCCGCTTCATAGTGCTCACCAAAGGACATAACATCGCAAGGAAACAACAAAATGACGGTAGAGCCCAACATGAATCGCCCCATCTCATCGCCCTGAGCAAGCACCACTGGCGACGGCAAATGAACATAATCCACTGACACAGGACTCTTCGACGGCGGCGCCACACGTTCTGACCATACCGTCTCAATCCCAGCAACCACCATAGCGCCCACCAATATCATCGCCATGGGACCGAACTCAGTTTCAAAGTGACAGACCAGACGTTCATTGCGAGCGAAGAGTCGATCCACATTTTCAGCCGTGACGCCATTGACAGAAAACAGTTGGCCTGGAATGTAGCGGGTCGCAGTCAATCGGCCTGCCACCGGCATGTGCACGCGATGATAATCCTTGGGTGAGAGATATACCGTGGCAAACTGACCCCCGTCAAATTGCGCCGCCCGCACCTTATCGCCGCCCAACAAGTCTTCCGTCGAGAAGTGGCGGCCCTTGGCCTGAAACAGCATGCCACTAGAAATCGCACCCAATTGGCTGATCGCGCCGTCCGCGGGGCAGAGGATGTCCGCCTTTGCAAGAGGGCGCGCTCCCTCAAGTAGAGGGCGGGTAAAAAATTCATTGAAGCAGGCATAGCGAGTATAGTCGGGCTCTGCCGCCTCTGACATATCGACGGCGAAAGCCTGAATGAACTGCCTAATCAACCAATTCTTTAACCACACTGGATGACGAAGCTCGGCGAGAAAACCTGTACAACGTGACAACAGGTGCTGCGGCACTATGTTCTGAAACAAGATGAAGAATTTATCCATAGCGCCTAGTGTAACTTGATTGGCGGCCCCGTTACATTGGAACCGCCCGTTGTGCCCTACAAATTTTCCTCTGCAAACGCCGCCAATCGAGAGCGGACAATACCGTTAACGTGCATTATGCCCGCATGGGGATAAGCTTTGCTCTTCTCAACAAGATAGGTCAGGCCCGATGTGAGCGGCGAGATGTACTTATTGTCAATCTGGGCCAAATTGCCTAGCACCACTATTTTCGAATCTGCACCCACTCGACTGATCACCGACTTGAGCTGAAATTGGGTCAAGCCCTGAGCCTCGTCGATGATAATATAGGCGTTATTAAAGGAGCGTCCGCGCATAAAATTCAGCGATTTAAACTGAATATTCGCACGCTCTTTCACATAATTGATACTGCCGCGGCAAGACTCGTCTGCCCCGTGCAATATCTCCAGGTTGTCGTCGAAGGCAGCGAGCCAGGGTGCCATCTTCTCTTCCTCCGTGCCCGGCAAAAAACCGATTTCCTCCGCAATAGGTGGCGTCGATCGGGCCACGATCAATTTACTGAATTTGCCCTGTTCTAGGATAGCATGCAGACCATACGCCAGCGCTAGGAGGGTCTTGCCGGAACCAGCGGGACCTGTCATCACTGTCATGTCCACGCCATCGTCATTCAGCACAGACATCGCCATGGCCTGCTCCAGATTGCGCGGCGCCAACCCCCAAAAACGCCTGTTCATTAAATTATTGCGACTGTCACAACGCAGATAAATGTAATCCCGGTCTACCCGCTTCACAAAGGCCATGAACTCCTGGTCATCATAGAGAAACATATTAGGGTAGGCCTGAGGTAAAGAGCTCAAGGGGATACGATGGAGCGTGCAATCACCCTCACGCAACGTATCCACCTCACTAATAGTCGACCAGAAGTCCCCTTCTATGTGCTCATAACCCTTCGCCAAAAGATCTATGTCATCGAGTACGCGATCACGCCGGTAGTCCTCTACCTGCATAAGCCCGGAGCCCTTTGCCTTGATGCGCATATTGATATCTTTGGTTACCAGACAGATAAACTCCTTGGGGTTTTCCGCCTGTAGTTTTAACGCGACGTTAATTATCCGGTTATCGTTAGCCTGGTCCTGCGTACCGTCGAGGTAGGGCACATCGGTGTTTGGACTTAGGCGCTGATCCGGATAAATAGCCAATGTGCCGGCAGGGTATCCCTCCAGAGTAGACCCGGGAATAGCCACCCCGGACTGAATTTCCTGCGGCGAGGCAGACTCCACAACCTTATCAATCATCGTTATGGCAATGCGCGCTTCACGGCTTACCGTTTTTTCGTGCCGGTCTTTGATGTGATCCAACTCTTCCAACACGGTCATAGGGATGACTAAGTGATGTTGCTTAAAGGCCGTGACGGCCATGGGGTCGTGCAGTAGAACATTCGTATCCAGTACATACGTTCTCCTAATAACGGGTTTCAGAGATGTGGCTTTTTCTACACGCAGCGAAGAACCTGAGTTCATAAAGGAATCCTCATAGTGATTGCACAGAAAGTTAGGTGAAAAAATTGCTGCTGTATGCCCGATGCGTCCGGTCGGGTCCTAAATTGATGGGAGAGTAAAGAAAACAGTTTGGCGGCTCTAGGGGGTGTAGAGAGCCCCAGCTGCAGAAAGTCACTGGCGGCGTTGTGGTACTTGTCACTCCACGCAAGGTAATCTGCAACAACCAGATTGCCCAGCCTTCGGAATATCATCAAAATCACGCCTCGGTGCATTGCAACAGCGTTAGTCTGATTATTAAACCCGCAGTGCAAGACTGTCAATGGGGTTGCGACAATTTGGACACACATTATCGGATTCAACCATAACTCACTGACAGGAGTGGTGATATCGGCTACGATACCGGGCTAGATTCTTCAAAAGTTGCCCCTTAAATGTTCAATCAGGATACCCTCTCGCAGCTGCAAGGCCTTAAGTCACAAATGGAGGCCGAAAAAGAGTACGCAGAAGCGATAGTCAAAGGCACTCAGGCACGATATGGCTTTGCCGTTCTAGATGATGGCCGGGAAATTTTTATCCCACCACAGGAAATGCTCAAAGTGTTTCCGGATGACCGGGTCAGAATCTGCATTCGGCCCACCAAAGACAATAAAACCATCGCCGACATTGAAAAGCTGGTGAGCAGCCCGCTGGCAGACTTTACCGGACGCTGTGTGCGTAAGGGCAAGGCCATATTTGTGGAGCCCGATCTACCCCAACTGAATCGCTGGCTTTTCATCCCGCCGCCAGCGCTTAATGGCGCAAATGAAGGCGATTATTTGCGCTGCGCCATCCACCGCCATCCCTTTCGTGACGGCAAACCCCAGGCCAAAGTACTGGCGGTTATTGGTAATGAGACAACTCCTGGCATTGAAAATCTTTATACGATTGCCAAATACCGGTTGGCCCCACAGTGGAGCAGTGCAAGCAAAGAAGAACTGAAAAAAACATTGATCGACTGCAAACCGATGGAAACGGAAAAGCGCAGAGATCTCACTGACCTCGAGTTTGTCTCTATCGACGCAGCAAAAACCCAGGATATAGACGATGCGCTTTATGCAGAAATTAGCGATGACGGCTGGACGCTATTTGTGGCCATCGCGGACCCTACTGCCTATATTGACGCCAGCTCCAAGTTGCGCCGTGATATAGCGGACCGCAGCACATCCATCTATTTCCATGGTGATGTACTGCCAATGCTCCCTGAAGAGCTCGCCCAGGATACCTGCGCATTATTGGAGGGGGTAAACCGTGCCGCGCTGGTTTGCAAGGTTGCTGTCACTGACAGCGGCGAGGTGGGAGATTTCGAATTTATAGAAGCCACGGTTCGCTCTCGTGGCAAGCTGTCCTATTACGCCGTTGATCGATATATCAGTGGCCGGTACGACGAGCTGATGAGCCACTCGACGCCACTGGAGACCCTGTATCAGATATATCGAGCACTGCGGTCACGCCGGGAAGAACAAGGCCTAGTAATGGAAGATCGGCAGGATTTTCGCTGGATTCTGAACGAAAGCAAGCAAATTGAAACTATCGAGCCTTCGGAAAAACTCCTGTCTCAAAAGCTTGTAGAAGAATGTATGGTTGCCGCCAATCAATGCGCAGCACGTTTTCTTATAGAGCACAACGCCAGCGGCCCCTTTGTCTCGCACCCTGGCTTTCGTGACGACCGCAGGGCTGAAGTCAATAAATTCCTCACCCTGCACGCGCCTGAACTGGCGGCTCTGGATACGGACAGCGTGACCGGCTACCGTGACATCATGCGGGGTCTTTCTGCGCCGACTTCGACTCTGCCACTGCGCACCATGGTCAACCGCCTGTTAACGCGAGCCGTGCTGACCACCAAGCCGTCCCCGCACATGGGCATGGCTCTGCCCAGCTACACGAACTGCACCTCCCCTTTGCGCAAGTACTCTGACTTTTTGGTGCACTTGCAGATTAAGGCCGCGCTGAACGGTGCTCAGGCTCAACTCGTTGACTCCAAAACATTGGCAGAATTAATGCAACGGCTTGCCATCAGTCGTTCTGCCACCCAAGAAGCGGAGCGCTGGCTAGCGAGCAACTACGTGAGCAGAATAGCAAAGGATAATGATAATATTTTCAAGGCGACAATCACCCATGTCACCAGTAGTGGCTTTACTGCGCGACTGAGTAACAATGGATTGACAGGCTTTGTCGATTTACGCAAAGACCCGGAAAAGTTTAGCTATGACAAATGGACCGCCAGTCTCACCAGCACCACCCGGCGATTTCAGTTAGATCAAGCAGTAGATCTCAACTTTATCGGAGTGGGGCAAGAAGTTATTTACCAGACCCTGTTCAAACCAATTACTGATTGTGGGCTGAAAACGCTGACCGAAAAACCCTAGCGGGTGGCGCTGTGCTGTGTGCTCCCTTTGCAATCGGGGCACAGCTGACAGTAATGCCCAGAGACTCCATTTTGCACCACAAGGTAGGCAGCGTTTCGGTGAGGTAAAAGGGTGTGGCTAGCACCTAGTGGATCAACGACCTCAATGTATTTGCATCCACCAAGTTCAACACTTAATATGCAAAAATAAGAAAATCACAATAAACAGCATCTGAAAAACTGATAAAGCCTATTTCGACAGATTTGAATCTAGCGA
>JAPKBI010000563.1 GCA_028823475.1 Halioglobus sp.
ACTGATGCACGTACCTTCATTACACCTACTCCCTACTTGGATAACCTGGGCCTGACTGACTTAACGGGCTCGCCCGGCTCCACCATAACTTTTCAAATTCGCTTTTTTCATCACCGAATCATATTGATGCGACATCAGATGGCTCTGCACTTGCGCCATGAAATCCATCACGACCACCACCACAATCAGCAGTGAGGTACCACCCAGATAAAATGGCACGTTCCACATAACAACCAAAAACTGCGGCATCAAGCAAACCAATGCAATATAGGCGGACCCAAAGACGGTCAACCGAGTCAGCACACCGTCGATGTAATTGGCCGTTTTCTCACCAGGCCTGATCCCTGGAACAAAAGCGCCTGAGCGCTTAAGATTGTCAGCGACCTCAACCGGATTGAACATCAAAGCCGTATAAAAGAAGCAGAAGAAGACAACAAATACCGTGAACAGCAATATGTTTAGAGGTTGACCAGGGCCGATTGCCACTGCCATGTCCTGTAACCAGTCAGCCGAATTCCCAGTACTAAACCATTGTGCAATGGAGGCAGGGAACAGCAATATACTGCTCGCAAAAATAGCCGGTATCACTCCCGCCATATTGACCTTCAGTGGTAGGTGCGAACTCTGGGCCTGATACATCTTGCGGCCCTGCTGTCTCTTGGCATAGTTCACGGTAATGCGCCGCTGGCCGCGCTCAATAAATACGATCATGTAAATGACTGCTATCGCCAATGTCAGAATAAACAGCAAGATCAGAACATTTAACTCTCCCTGTCTTGCCTGCTCCAACGATTGGCCGATAGCTGCAGGCAAACCAGCTACAATTCCAGCGAAAATCAACAAAGATATTCCGTTGCCCACACCCTTTTCAGTAATCTGTTCTCCAAGCCACATCATAAATACCGCGCCGGTGACCAGAGAAGTGATCGCAATCACATAAAAAAGTACCGAAGGATCATATGCCATGCCCTGATTAGCCATACCCGCTGTCATGCCGGTGGCCTGAATAATGGCTAATACTACTGTGAGATAACGCGTGTACTGACTGATTCTTCGGCGGCCAGACTCTCCTTCCTTCTTCAACTGCTCTAGCTGGGGCGTCACTGCCGACATCAGCTGCATGATGATAGATGCGGATATATACGGCATAATCCCAAGAGCCAAAATACTCATACGCTCCAGCGCACCGCCGGAAAACATATTCGCCAACCCAAGAATAGTGCCTTGGTTTTGATTAAACAAGGCGGCGAGTTGCTTAGGATCGATGCCCGGCACAGGAATATGAGTTCCAATCCGATAAACGATAATTGCAATTAAAACAAAACGAAGACGAGTGAAGAGCTCGCTAAGTCCCGCTTTGTTACCTGAAGGCGTTTGTGCGGTTGCCATTTATTCCTCTACTTTCCCGCCGGCCTTTTCTATGGCCTCACGTGCACCTTTAGTAACCACAAGGCCCTTTACCGTGAGCGCTTTACCCAACTCGCCGGAAAGAAAAACACGGGCTCGCACAACGTTATCTCTGACAAGATCTGCATTTTTTAGCGCCTCAAGGTCTACAACATCACCCTCTATCGCATTTAGCTCGCCTAGACGAATCTGCGCTGTAGTCCGACTGATACGAGAAGAGAATCCGTACTTCGGGA
>JAPKBI010000106.1 GCA_028823475.1 Halioglobus sp.
ATCGATTTCGAGATACAGGGCCCTTCGCCGGAGCACGATAATCAGGTAGAAGTATTATTGGCAGCGTGCCGCAGGGAGACTATCGAGTCCAGGGTTGAAGCTATTGAAGGTGCAGATTTGATTCCCAAGATCGTGGACGTTGAGGCCTATGCTATGGAAAGGGCCTTTTCTGTGTTGCTGGGTCAGTTGGACTTGGATGAGGGCAGTACGGTTGCTATCGTCGATGTCGGCGCAACGATGACAACCTTAAGCGTACTTAGCGATGGATTGACTATCTACACACGTGAACAACTATTTGGCGGCAAGCAGCTTACAGACGAAATAATGCGGCGCTACGGCCTACCGTTGGAAGAAGCAGGCCTAGCTAAGAAGCGGGGGGGGTTGCCTGACGACTATGAGCCGGAAGTGTTGGAGCCGTTTAAGGAAGCGGTGGTTCAGCAGGTTGCCCGCTCGTTACAATTCTTTTTCTCTTCCAGTCAGTACAACGATGTGGATCATATTATTCTCGCTGGCGGCGTTGCCTCTATGGGGGGGCTGAACGAGTTAGTGCAGGATAAACTGGGCACGCCAACGTCAGTAGCGAATCCGTTTGCACAGATGTCGATTTCGCCTGCGGTTAACGCAGTGGCGCTGCAAGATGATGCGTCGGCAATGATGATTGCGTGCGGCCTGGCCTTGAGAAGCTTTGGCTAATGGCGCAAATCAACTTACTGCCATGGCGCGAAGAGCGTCGCCAGGTTCTTAAAAAAGAATTTCTGTCGTCTGTGGCATTGGTGTTGGCTCTCAGCGTAGGCTTAGTACTGCTAGCGGACCGTGTGATTAATAGCCAGATTGACGACCAGACCGCGCGTAATGAATATCTGATCGAGAATATTAAGGAACTGGACAAGCAGGTCGATGAAATTCGTGACCTGCAGAAGCGGCGTGATCAACTGTTGGCCCGTATGCGGGTTATTCAACGTCTACAAGGAAATCGGCCCATTATCGTGCGAGTGCTGGATCAACTTGTACGGACAGTTCCGGACGGACTCTTCTATACTGAGTTGGTTGCTGTGGGGCCAGATATTACTCTGACAGGTGTGGCTGAATCGAATAATCGCGTGTCGAGACTGATGCGACAACTGGATGCATCAGACTGGCTAGCAAATCCGAATTTGGACAAAGTCACGGCAGCCCCGGAGTTTGGCGACCAGGCAAATACATTTGTTTTGACCGTTCATGTTCCCGCCATCAAAGAAGAGTTAGAGGAGGGATGAGCCATGGCCTTTGAAGATACGGTGCGGTCGGTACGTGAGTTCGATTTCGGCAATCTTGATTTTGACAATATCGGATCCTGGCCCTTTCCGATTAAGATGTTTGTTCGAGTGCTGTTACTGATCTTGGTCGTTGTGGCGGGCTATTACTATCATGTTGAGGATTTGCAGTTGGCGTTAGCGGCAGCGGAGGCGAAAGAGGTAGACCTTAAGAAAGATTTTGAGACAAAGGCTTTTCAGGCAGCCAACCTGGGTGCCTATCGCCAACAGATGGTGGAAATGGAGGAGTCTTTTGGTGCTTTGGTAAGCCAGCTGCCAAGTGACACTGAGGTGCCGGGGCTGCTAGAAGATATCACCAATAAAGGTTTGCTGAATGGGCTGGAGATCGCTGTGATCGATCTTCAAACAGAGAAGGAAAGCGAATTCTATGTTGAGCTGCCAATCGAGATAGTGGCATCCGGCTCCTATCACGATCTGGGCGCTTTTATTAGTGGCATGGCCGCTCTGCCCCGAATTGTTACGCTGCACGACTTTCAGATTAACACCAGTAGCGATAACCCTCATTTCCTTGATATAAAAATCCTTGCCAAGACCTACCGCTATAAAGATGAGGAAGCGGAGGGATGAACTGCTTATCCCGCAGTTTATTGCTATTATGTTTATTAGGTGGACTGTTGGGTGCGTGTTCAGCGGGAGACCTTGCTGACCTCGATCGTTTTATGGAAGACAAGCGTGCCCGGCCAGGAGGTACTATTGCGCCCTTGCCTACCTTGAAGGCATATGAGGCATTTGCCTATAGCGCTACTAACTTACGTAGTCCGTTTGATCGGCCGATTGAAGTCCGAAAAGCGACGCAACTGCAAGCCATTGCGGCTATTAAGCCGGATGAAAATCGCGCGAAAGAATTTTTGGAGCAGTTCACACTCGACTCATTGCTCATGGTTGGAACGCTGGCGAGAGATAAGAATAACTGGACGTTGATCAAAGACCCCGAGGGGGGTGTGCACCGTGTTAATGCGGGGAATTACCTGGGCCGGCACCATGGCAAGATAGTGGACATGACAGATACATCTGTCGCTATAGTTGAAATTGTCAGTGATGGCACCTCTGAGGGTTGGGTAGAGCGCCCTCGCACCATTAAATTAGTCGGCAAATGAGCCGCGGCCACGTTTAGATGCCGTGGCAATTAGACACGATATTTTGGGATAAAGGCCATGGGTAAAATGCGATGGGTCGAGAGCAATAGATTGTCCAGAGCAGCCGTTGCGCTGGTGATAAGCCTGGTTGCCGGTGCGGCATTCGCTGGGCCGATGGTGCAGGATATCGAGTTTAGCTCTAAGTCGGGCGGCAAGTTTGAAGTGCGGCTTGAATTTAATGAAACGCCGCCGGACTTCAAGATCTACGCCATTGAGAAGCCGGCTCGTATCGCGGTGGATTTCCTCGGGACTTCAAGTCGCCTCGATCAAAAACGCTATTCATTACCCTATGGCAATGCCAACAAAGCGCTGGTGCTAGAGTCCGGTGATCGCACTAGGTTGGTGGTTGAACTAGTCAAGCTAGTGCCTTACGAGACACGAGTGGAAGGCAACAACCTTTTTTTGATGGTTGGCCAGGAGGGTAACGAATATCTCAAGTCGACGAGTGACCCCCTCCAGGTGAGTGCAGGCGTGGTTGACGTCATGGATGCGGTCTCTGAAATTCGCGATTTACAGTTTCAGCGCACGGGCGACGGAGAGGGCAAGCTCACCCTGGAACTGACGAACCCTAAGGTGGATGTTAACGTGTTCAGCGAAGGCGGCGAAGTTAACGTGCAGTTTATTGACACCACTATTGCCCAGCGCCTCATGCGTCGTTTCGATGTGACAGATTTCGCCACACCCGTGGACAGTGTGGATGTGAATACGACGGTTCGCGGTGTGACACTGGTTTTGAAAACCACCGGTGATTTCGATTACCTCGCATACCAGGCCGATAATCAATATGTGATCAGCGTCAAGCCGCTCTCCAAGAAGGAGGCGGAGCGACGGAAGAACGAATTTACCTATGTAGGCGAAAGGATATCGCTGAACTTTCAGGATATTGAAGTGCGTGCTGTACTCCAACTCATTGCCGATTTCACCGAGTTAAACCTAGTGGCCAGTGATACCGTATCGGGGCGCATTACCTTGCGCTTGCAGGATGTCCCTTGGGACCAGGCTCTGGACCTAGTGTTAAAAACTAAGGGCCTGGACAAGCGCCAGGTGGGTAATGTGCTGATGGTCGCTCCGGGGGCTGAAATTGCCGAGCGTGAGCGTCAGCAAATTGAAGCGAACAGGCAAATTGCCGAGTTGGCACCGTTGCGCTCAGAGTTCGTGCGCATCCGCTATGCTAAAGCGCAGGATATCGTGGGGTTGTTCGAGGCAGGCTCCGAGGAGGGCGGCACCCTGACATCGCCCCGAGGCTCTGTGGTCGTCGACGTGCGCACCAACTCTATTATCATTACAGACACAGAGGCAAAGCTGGCTGAGATTCGAGACCTGTTAGCGCTTGTCGATATACCCGTTCGTCAGGTGATGATCGAGGCCCGTATTGTGATTGCTCAGTCCGATGCCACCAAGAACCTTGGTATTGAGTGGGGCGGCGGCTATCTGAACAAGAGTGACGATAATATTGTGTCTGTGTCGGGTGATACTACAAACGTAGTAAGCCTGACTGATTCGGCCATTGCTGGCACCCTTGCTTCCGTTTCCTACCCGGGAGCGTTATTAGTCGATCTTGGGGTTGCCTCTACTAGCGGTTTTGCCATCGGTTTTGCCAGCAGTGATTTGTTCCTGACGGCTGAACTCTCAGCACTGGAAGCTGAAGGTGAAGGGGAAGTCGTTTCTCAGCCCAAGGTGATTACCGGGGACAAGCAGGAGGCTTCAATTAAGTCAGGTACGGAGATTCCGTATCAGGAGTCTTCCCCCAGTGGTGAAACGACCACAGCCTTCAAGGATGCGGTACTGGCATTGTTTGTAACCCCTAACATCACGCCCGATGATCGTATTATGCTGGATCTCAGAGTCAATCAGGATACAGTGGGCGCTTTGGTACCTACGGGCACTGGTGGTTTCATTCCCTCTATAGACACGACTCAACTTGAAACTCAGGTGCTCGTGGGTAATGGGGAGACTGTTGTATTGGGCGGTGTATTCAAAACAGAGGACGTCGAGTCAGTGAACAAAGTTCCATTCTTTGGCGACATCCCTTACATAGGTGCTTTTTTTAGGAGTGAAACGCAAGTTCACAAGAAAACAGAGACCTTGATTTTCATTACCCCGCGTATCCTTGCTGATACGCTCCTTGACTAGGTTGGTTTAAAGCGCAATGCCCACTTTACGTAGAGTTTTTCTGGTTGGCCCCATGGGGGCCGGCAAAACGACCATTGGAAAGTATCTTGCAGAACATTTGAAGCTGCGTTTCGCTGATACGGACACAGAGATTGAGGCTCGAACCGGGGCTGATATTCCGTGGATTTTTGATGTAGAGGGTGAGGAGGGTTTTCGCGACCGTGAGCAGCAGGTGGTGGCGGAGATGACAGAATGGGATGATCTCGTTTTGGCAACGGGCGGCGGCGTTGTGCTGCGTCCGGAAAATCGCAGTGCGCTCGCAGGAAGGGGCTTTGTGATTTATTTGTATGCAACGGTGGAAGAGCAGACACGACGAACCCGACGGGACAGAGGCCGGCCATTATTGCAAAAAGGGGACCCTGAACAGATATTACGAGCCCTCATGGCGGAGCGCGACCCCATGTACCGTGAGATCGCTGACCATATTATCGAGACTGATGCCTGTAGCCCGCGTATTGTGGCGCAGCGTCTAGTGCAACAACTCACTTCCGAATAAAGCGTGCCGGAAAGACAGCATACCCTTCAAAGCGTTATAATAGACGCTTCAAAAAAATGTGAATCTTAGGAGTGATCGTGCCCTTGTTAATGCATACCTTGCATGTGGATTTGGGTGAGCGCGGTTATCCCGTTTACATCGGCCGCGACCTACTCGCCGATATGAGTCTGCTGGCTCAGCATGTCTCGGGTTCCCAAGTGGTCATTGTCAGCAATGAAACAGTCGCGCCACTCTACTTGGAAAGGGTCAAGGCTGCTTTAGGCCCGCGGAAGTTGGTCACAGAAATGATCCTGCCCGATGGTGAGCAGTACAAAACGCTTGAAACGCTGTCGACAATTTTCGATAGGGTGATGGTGGACAAACACGATCGCACGACGACATTTGTCGCGGTGGGCGGTGGCGTTGTGGGTGATATTACCGGTTTTGCCGCAGCGTGTTATCAACGCGGCGTTAACTTTGTTCAGATCCCCACGACTTTACTGGCTCAGGTGGACTCGTCAGTCGGCGGAAAAACAGCGGTGAATCATCCGTTGGGCAAGAACATGATAGGAGCCTTCTACCAACCTAGAGCAGTGCTGATTGACATCAATACTTTGCAGACGCTGCCCCCTCGCGAATTGAGTGCTGGACTGGCAGAGGTGATCAAGTATGGCCTCATCAGTGATGAGCCATTTTATCGCTGGCTGCAGCAGCACATGGCGCAACTGTTGGCGAAAGAGGAGGCTATTTTGGCAGAGGCTATTGAGCGCAGTTGCTCAATCAAGGCGCGGGTGGTTGCCTTGGATGAGCGCGAAAGTGGTATTCGCGCCATTTTGAATCTCGGTCACACCTTTGGCCACGCGATTGAAACGGGCCAGGGTTATGGGCAATGGCTGCATGGAGAGGCGGTGGCCACCGGCATGTTGTTGGCGCTTGAATTGTCCGCCAGTCGCGGCTGGATTGCGGCCTCTGAAGTCGATGGATATCGCGACCTTCTGCTGACAATGAACCTTCCGGTGCATATCCCTGAGGACATGGATGCTGAGGCTTTTCTGGCGCTTATGTCACGGGATAAAAAGGTCATAGACGGTCGGTTGCGTCTGGTACTGGTCAAGAGCATTGGTGATGCCTGTATCGTTGACGATGCTACCGAACGCGAACTGCGCGACGTGTTACAGCGAGCGGCGAGCAGCGCATAGCCGCAGTATTTGTTTCAAGATTATCGATAGAAGGATTTTGTTTTCCAATGAGTGAACTTAAGAATGACCGTTTTTTGCGCGCACTGTTGCGTCAGTCGGTAGACCGTACGCCGGTGTGGATGATGCGGCAAGCGGGGCGTTATTTGCCGGAATATCGCGCTACTCGGGAGCAAGCCGGGTCTTTTCTGGATTTGTGTAAGAACGCAGAGTTGGCCTGCGAGGTGACAATGCAGCCACTAAGGCGCTATCCAATGGATGCTGCCATTCTGTTCTCCGATATCTTGACTATCCCCGATGCGCTCGGGCTGGGGTTATATTTTGAAGAAGGCGAAGGTCCGCGTTTTCGTAAGACCGTGCGCAGCGAGGCCGACCTAGCCCGGTTGAATAGCTTCAAGGCCGATGACGACCTAGCCTATGTGATGCGGGCAGTTAGCACTATCCGCAGGGAGCTCAATGGCACGGTTCCACTGATTGGCTTTTCCGGCAGCCCCTGGACCCTCGCGACCTATATGGTGGAGGGAGGATCATCAAAAGATTTTGCCCAGGTTAAGACCATGGCGTATGACAAGCCAGAATTGATGCACCAATTGCTGTCGCTGCTGGCGGATGCGGTAGCGGACTATTTGACGGAGCAAATAAAAGCAGGCGCACAGGCTGTACAAATTTTTGATACATGGGGCGGCAGCCTTAGTGCCGCTGGCTATCAGGAATTTTCCTTGCAGTATATGCAGCGCATAATTTCTCGCCTGCCTACTGAAGCTGATGG
>JAPKBI010000107.1 GCA_028823475.1 Halioglobus sp.
AGATAGTCGTAATCTCAGAACGATTGTCCGGTCTAGATATTCTAAGATCAAGACATTCAAAGAACAGAAGCTTTAACTAAAAGCTCGTGTCAGCAATGATGCCGTCGAATCCTGCAATTCCAGCATTCGGTCAAAGTTAGTCTCGAGCACTCATTCTTATAAGTACTCTCAGTCAGGGAGGTCAATTTCGTGAATCCTAAAGTTACCCGCCGACGCTTCATCAAGGGTGTAATTTTTTCCGCCGCCGCCGCGGCCACTACCGGTGCCGGTGTTTACATCGCTAATGCCGCCAACAGCAGATCATCAGGCGCTGTCGAGCGACTCGTTTCATTGTCGGTCAATGGCCGCACTCGCAGAGTCGATGTTTTACCTCAAGAAACCCTGGCGCACACCTTGCGCTATCGCCTGAATTTGACTGGTACCAAGCTGGCCTGCAATCGAGGCGAATGTGGTGCCTGTACGGTGATGTTGGATGATGTTGCTAATTATTCATGCTCACTATTGACCCACCAGATAAAAGGCAGAGACATCACTACGGTGGAAGGGCTGCGCTCAGCAGATGGCACATTGCATCCAGTACAGCAGGCATTTGTTGAAGAGCTCGCGCCACAGTGTGGCTTCTGCACACCGGGGCAGGTGGTGTCAGCAGCCGCTTTATTAATCGCCAACCCAAATCCCACTAGAGAGGAAGCGAGGCAAGGCCTGTCTGGCAACTTGTGTCGCTGTGGAGCCTATGATCATTACCTTAACGGCGTCATGCGCGCAGCGGAGTTAATCTCATGACTTTTATGCATATTGGAAAAGACTTTGTTCCACCCGATGTCGAAGGCAAGGTTACCGGCGATGCAAAATATGCCGAGGACTTCCGCCGCGAAGGCATGGTTTTCGCCAGGCTGCTCACCAGTCCAATGCCAAGCGCCCGCATAACCAGCATCGATGCATCGGCCGCTCTGAGAATGGATGGCGTGATTGGTATACTGACGGCAGACGACCTGCCACCTACGATGCCGCCTGCCAATCCGATACTGGCGAGCGAGTACGTGACTTATGTAGGACAGCCGATTCTGGCGATAGCCGCTACTTCTGAGCATATTGCCGAAAATGCCCTAGACCAGATCAAGGTTGAATTTGAGCGCAGAGACTTCGTGGTAGATCCACTGGATAGTCTGGTTGAAGGCGGCCCTGATGCCTATCCTGAAGGCAATGCAATGGTATTAACGGCTCCAGAAGGCGATGAGAACACCGCTTTAGTTGGAGTCATCAAGCCAGTAAAATGGCCTGCAGAGGAAATTGAAAAACTGCGTCGCGGCGAAGAGCCTGATGGCACCTTTACTGCAGGATGGGAATACGGCGATCTAGACGGCGAGTTCGCTAAATGCGATGTTGTAGTTGAAGAATCGTTTGTTACTGCCGGTACGCCCCATCAATGTATGGAGCCGCGCACCAGTATGGTGTATTGGGAAAACGGCAAGTGCTACTTTCACGCATCCACGCAAAGCCAAAGCGCTGTAAACAACGGCTTGGCGGCGATGCTGGGAATCCTTCCTGATGATCTGGTCATAATAAATGAAAATACCGGTGGTGGATTTGGTTCCAAAGGTACCAGTTATCCCACAATGGGTATCTCGGGAAATTTGTCTCGGTTGCTTAATCGGCCGGTCCAACTGCGCATTACACGAGAAGAAGAGTTCTACATCGGCATTGGTCGCCCAGGCATGCAAGGCTGGATCAAAACCGGTTTGACTGCAGAAGGTAAAGTTGCCGCTGTTGATCTCATTATCATAAGCGATGGCGGCCCTACCGGGCAGAACAGCGCATCTTCATCAGCAGGGCATATATCTGTGTTGTTTCAGCCCAGTGCGATGCGCCTGCGAAACATACCAATATTTACCAATACCACACCAAGAGGGGCACAACGCGGTCCTGGCCAAAATGAAATGGCGGCGGTGTTGGCGCCAATCATGGACAAGGCAGCGAATCAGCTCGGCATGGACAGAGTAGCTTTTAGGCGCCTAAACGCAGCCAACAGCGATTCCGGAATTTATGCCGATCAATCACCTGTCACCAGTGCATTCATGGCAGAGGCCATCGACAAGGGCGTCGAGATGTTTGCCTGGCAGGCCAAGGCTAGTCAGCCGCGTCGACGAGGGAACAAGCTAGTCGGTGTTGGTGTAGGTCAGGGTTATCACGGTGCTGGTGGCTATGGCTACGATGGCCTCGTAAGAATTCACCCATCGGGCAAGATCGATATTCATAGTGGCGTCGGCAATTTGGGCACGTATTCCTATGCGGCCACTTCGAGAACAGTCGCCGAAGTATTGCAGTGCAGCTGGGATAGTTGCGAGATTGTGCATGCGCGCACCGACAAGCATTTGCCACACAGTTCCGTGCAAGGGGGTAGTAATACCATCTTCACCCATAGCCGTTCGAACTATGTAGCGGCAATGGATGCGCTTAACAAACTGAAAGAGATTGCCGCGGCCGACTTCGGTGGCACGGTAGAGGAATACAGCATTGGTGATGAGCGCGTATTCAGAACTGATGATTCCAGTAAGGGCATGAGCTACGGTGAGGCGGCGCAGCGAGCAATCGAACTGGGCGGCCATTACAGTGGGCAAGAATACCCCGAGGATCTGAATCCGATCACTCAGAGAGCGGTTACCGCATTAGCAGGAAGCGGGCTGATCGGTGCTGCCAAAGATAATTTAGAACGCAAAGGCACGCCGCCTGGAGAGATTATCGGCTTTATGGAAATAGAGATCGATGCAGATACCGGCAAGATCGAAGTGACGGACTACTTGGCTGTCGCCGATTGCGGCACCATCATGCATCCGCAGGGTTTCTCGCAGCAAATGAATGGCGGTGGAGTCTGGGGTATAGGCATGGCTGCCTATGAGCGTCATGTTTATGATCCACAGAACGGGCTGCCCGCGAATGTCGGACTGTACCAGAGTAAGTTGCCTTCTATGTTGGATGTGCCGGCGAACATGGCCAGTGCTGCGGCAGATATTCCCGACCCCTTTAATCCAATGGGTGGGCGCGGTATTGGCGAACCATCACAGGGTTGTGCCGTGGCCGCTATGACCAGCGCTATTGCGGATGCACTAGACGGCCACCTGTTTAACCGGATACCGGTAACGGCTGACATGATCGTGAATCATGTCGCCGATAACTCTTACGGTCCCCGATCGCTCAAATTGAATACATTCTGAGGTTATTGCTATGTCATCACATGATGTTATGCCGGATATGGATCTGTTCCAGCCGTTGCAGATTGAAGACGCCTTAGCCCTGGCAGATCGCCTCGGTGACAGCGCCTGGTTGCTCGGCGGCGGTCAGGATACCTATGGCTGGTTGAAAGACCGCGCTAAAACATCGGAGGCAATGATCGACCTCAATGGCATTGAGTCGCTTCGCGGTGTTCGCGAGACAGCCGATGGCATCGAAATAGGTGCATTAACGACGCTTACCGACTTGGCAAACAATGCACTGATCAAGGAGCGTTACGGCTTATTGTCTTCGGCTGCAAGCCGTGTAGCCAGCCCACAAATTCGCAATGCGGGCACCTTAGGTGGAAACGTTAGTCAGGATGTCCGCTGCTGGTATTACCGTCGCGGCCTCGACTGCTATCGCGCCGGAGGCAATCTCTGCTACGCCGATACACCAGAAGGTATGAATCGAGAGCACGCAATTTTTGGTGCCAGTCGCTGCGTCGCGGTTAATCCATCCGACACAGGCCCGGCTCTTGTAGCACTGGAAGCGAGCATGGTGATTAAAAGTGTCGATGGTGAGCGCACAGTGTTGGCTGAGGACTATTTTGTCGGCCCTGCCAACGATATTGAGAATACTACGGCACTGCGCACCGGTGAGATCCTGACCTCGGTGAGAATTCCAAGCACCTGGGCTAATGCGACCTTTTTTTTCGAAAAAGTTGCCGACAGAAATGTCTGGGACTTTGCGCTGGTAAGCATGGCGGTAGCGATGAAGATGGATGGCGATACTATCGAGGACGCGCGTTTTGTTGCCGGCGCTGTGGAATGCAAGCCTCGGCGGCTAGCCGATGTCGAGAATGCAGTCAGGGGCAATTCCCGAGATGAAGCTACGGCAGATTCAATTGGAACCTTGGCCAGTAATGGCGCAAGGGTGTTGGCGCATAACCAGTACAAAGTTCCGATGATAGATAACTTGGTCAAGAGGGCGATTCTGGCTGGGTAATTAGTAGCGTTGTTGGGTTTCGAATAGCAAAAAGATACAGAACTATTTTTTTAAGAAAATAGTTCTGTATCTTTGTTCTTTTTAGCTTTAGTCATTGATAAGTCCACTCACTAGGCGTAGTTTTGAGGATCAGACAAATTCGGCTAATTCCTGAACAAGCTAGTTAATAATGGAGGCTTGAATGACTATTCAAAATACTCATCTTAAAACAGCAGGTCTATTGCTTCTGCTCAGTGTGCTCGCAGTACCCTTATTAGCTCCTACGGTAATTCGCGCACAGCCCACAAGCGATGAAATTCCAAGAATCGCCAACGGGCGACCCGATATTCAGGGCACTTGGGACTTCCGCACCATTACGCCTTTTCAACGCCCAGAAGACTTGGCCGACAAAGAGGTGCTGACCGAGGCGGAAGCAATAGCCTTCGAGGATGCAGAGAACGAGCGTCGAGACCGTGATAACTTTACCGATACTTCTACCACCGGCGACTACAATCAATTCTGGTACGACCGCGGCACTGAAATTCTCGATGATGGCCGCACTTCCCTAATAGTCGATCCAGCCCACGGCCGTATCCCAACACTAACCGACGCCGCCCGAAACAGAAATCGGCTAAGAAGAGAGGCTGCCCAAGAGGCTGCTGGTGTCGAAGTCAGGCCTCTGTCCGAGCGTTGCATAATGGGATTTAATTCCGGACCACCGATGATTCCCAGCGCTTACAACAACAATGTGCAATTAGTTCAGACCGATGACTTTGTTCTCATTCATAATGAGATGGTTCATAACATCCGTCCCGTGAAAATGAACGCGAGCGGACACCTTGAAGTGCCGCGCAAATGGGAGGGCGACTCCATAGGGCATTGGGAGGGAGATACTCTCATCATTGAGACCAGAAATTTCGCCAGAGAAACAGCGTTTGGAAACTCTAGCGCGAACATGCAGCTAATGGAAAAATTCTGGATGATTGATGGTGATACCCTGGGCTATGAATTCACGATTAGCGACCCCACAACCTGGGAAGCACCGTGGACTGTTATGTTTCCTATGCGCCGAACTACAGACCCAATTTACGAATATGCCTGCCATGAAGGTAACTACTCTATGGCTGGGATATTGGGCGGCTGGCGTAGATTGGAGGCGTTGGGGCAGACGGGGCAGCAGTAGTTTTAGAAATGGGACCGGAGTAATAAGGTCGGCGTTCTCTCTCTCTCTCTTACAATTCGTAGGGAGGCCGGCTATCCACCATGATCTTATTTAGTTTATCCTGCGCGCGCTTTGTGTCAGTCAAATCCTGTACCTCCAACATTTCGCATTCATCTTCTATCATCTGAGTGATAGTCACCGGGTAAAATTTGCAGTCGTTGGGGCGGTCCATATAAATATCGCAGGTATATATTTCTTGGTTGGGTGTTTTTCTCAACCAAGGACAACGATCCAATTGCCTGCCTGTAGCTGGGTCCGTCCAGATACCTCCATCCTGCACATATTCGTATAGATCGGGCCTAAAGATTTCCCAAAGCTGTATTTCCTCATCCGATACCGACAAGCCGTCGCCACCGTACTTCGTACAACATTTCCCGCACTGATTACATTCTTTCAAGGGTAAGTTTCACTTCCGAGTATTTAGTTGTAAGCATTTTCGCTAGAGGGAGCTATAAATAGCAGATAGATTTACTTAGCGAAAAGTAAACTCGTTTTTATCCGGTCTCTCTATGCCAACACCTAACTACTCTGGTTTTTTGTTTAGTCTAATTAGACAAAGGGTCAGGTCGCATTTGAAAATGATAGACCTTGCTAGTAGTGCCGGCGCCAGATTCCATATGAAAAGGTGCGCGACTAGAGATAGTGGCCCACAGGCCTCGTCCTTGCCAGCCTCCATCGGGGTCATCGATGCGTCCGTCTAGCCACTTCGTGTAAAAACCCAATGGATAGGGCACCGTCAGGCGCACCCATTCGCCGTCGTCTAGCACTAGCAGGCTACCAGACTGATTGCCGGTGCTGATAGGGATGTTGGATCCCAGACCTAGTGTGTCGAATTGATCCACCCAGGTGTAATAACTGCCCTCAGAGCTACCCGATTGCTGAATGTTCTTGAATTGGGGGAGCGGTTCAGCAAAAAAACTCCAGCCCTCGGGGCAGTGCTGCCCTGTGGCTGTAGGTCCATTCAGTGGCCCGCGGCAAAGGTTGCGATCAAAGCGACCCATGTGCCCGCTGGCCAGAGCCACCCAAGCAATCCCATTACGGTCGATATCCATGCCTCTCGGTGAGAAACCTTCGATTGCGTTGCCATCTTCATCCAGCGGTAATTCGTAGTACTCGGTCAAAGCCGTTGTGCTGGGGTTAGTCCCTGGCACGATGCGTACGACGGCGCCTGGATAACTGAGATTAGATCCCCACACTGAGCCATCGGGCGCAGGCGCGACGGCATACAAGCCAGAGTTAATGCGCTTGTCGAGATTCGGATCTATGTTTGCATCTGGTTCCACGTAGTCATCGCGGCGGCCGTTGCCATTTGTATCGAGAATGAAGGCTGTCCACCCCTGAGCTGCGACAGCATCGCCAGTTTCCAGAAACTCGCGGGTATTTAGCCAACCTACCGCAGTTCCGCCGCCGCTGGTCCACAGAGTATTGTTTGCATCTTCGGCAAACATCAGGTGGTGGGTGCCGAAGCAGGTATTGATGGGAGTGTAGGTGTCAGTGCTCGGATCATAAACTCCAAGATGGCGACCGGAGCGGCCTAGCGGAAACGCCTGAGCAGAAGGGTGATCAGAACCTTTCTGGCAGAACGTCGGCACATTGCTCGGGTCACGAGCCCGGGAGGTAATCCAGACCCGGCCGTCGCTG
>JAPKBI010000564.1 GCA_028823475.1 Halioglobus sp.
GCTTTATGGGACGTGGGAGTCGTGATGCGATTGGAGACGCGCAGCGTTCTCATTACCGTCTCGCTGAGGGCGAAGAAGGTCTGGTGCGTTTTATGACCAGTAGTGGTGAGCGCAGCCCAGTTGAAGTTTCGGCAGATATTCTACGAGTGTTGCATAAGCGTGCGTTGGCAACTCTGGGTGGTGAGATTGATGGTGCGGTGATTACAGTGCCGGCCTACTTCGACGAGCCACAGCGCCAGGCCACCAAGGATGCGGCAACGCTTGTGGGATTGCGTGTGTTACGCCTGATGAATGAGCCTACTGCTGCAGCGGTGGCTTACGGACTGGATTCTGCAGAGCAGGGTGTCATAGCCGTCTACGACCTCGGGGGTGGAACCTTTGATATTTCCATTTTGCGTTTGCACAAGGGTGTGTTTGAAGTGTTGGCGACCGGGGGCGACACCGCTTTGGGCGGTGATGATCTTGATGCTGCCCTCGCAGAGTGGGTCTTACAGCAGTGTGGGTCACCATCCCTCGCGCCTGGTCAGTACCGGCAGCTTCAGGCTGCCGCACGCGCGGCTAAGGAGCGACTGTCTGATGAGGTGGCGGTTGATCTTGACCTGACCGGAGTACTGCCCTCGGGTGGGGCGGTTCGGGTGACGCGAGAAGCTTTTGAGGGCTTGATTCAACCCCTGGTGAAACGAACATTGGGCGCCTGCCGTCGCTGTCTGCGCGATGCTGAACTGGATACCGGCATCGATAACATCGTCATGGTCGGCGGCTCCACGCGGGTGCCCCTCGTGCGTGAGGCCGTAGCTGATTTTTTTCAGCGCCCTCCGCTGGTGGGTATTGATCCTGATCAGGTTGTGGCACTGGGGGCTGCCATTCAGGCAGATATCCTGGTCGGCAATCGTCCCGAGGGCGACCTCCTGCTATTGGACGTCATCCCGCTGTCATTGGGCATTGAAACGATGGGCGGCTTAGTAGAGAAAATCGTTCCACGTAACACCACTATCCCGGTGAGTCGCGCTCAGGAATTTACAACCTACAAAGACGGGCAGACTGCGCTGGCGATACACATCGTTCAGGGCGAACGGGAAATGGTCAGTGACTGTCGCTCCCTCGCGCACTTTGAGTTGCGCGGTATTCCTCCAATGGTGGCGGGCGCCGCGAGAATTAAAGTGACATTCCAGGTTGATGCGGATGGTTTGCTCAATGTGTCCGCTTGCGAAGAAATTACGGGTTCACAGACCAGTGTCACGATAAAGCCGTCATTCGGGTTGACTGATGATGAGATCACTACCATGTTGCAGGCATCCTTTAGTCATGCGGTTGAAGATAAGCTTGCGCGCCAACTGGCAGAGCAGCGTCTGGGGGGATGGCAGTTACTCGAAGGGCTGAAATCTGCTCTAGCTGCAGATGGCGAGGCCTTATTAAGCGAAGAAGACCGTGAGGCAATTGCGGCCCCAATGACTGAGCTACAAGCGCTGCTAGAAGGCCAAGATACGGATGCCATACGCACGCTGACGGAGCGTCTGGGACGTCAAAGCGAAACATTCGCTAGCCGACGAATGGACAAGAGTATTCGGGAAGCTTTGGCGGGAATGTCGCTGGATGCGCTCGACGATGAGGTGATGCAATGACGAAAATA
>JAPKBI010000565.1 GCA_028823475.1 Halioglobus sp.
GCTCATCAGACGCTCGCACGATATTTTCACCGGCTTTACGAGCAGCGCGAAGCGCTATTTTAATCATCGGTTCCATGTGTCTTTCCTGAGAGCTAAGTTAGGGTGCGAGGTCGTCTTGGTCAGCGCCTTCCTTAATAGGGAGCATAAGATCTTCCTTGGTCACTCCCATCATCAGCGTCCAAGCAGAAGCCACATAGATCGACGAATACGTGCCTATAAAAATGCCCACTATCAGGGCGACAGCGAAACCAAAAATCATTTCACCACCAAAAACAGCGAGCGCGACCACTACCATCAATGTAGTGCCAGACGTTACCAATGTCCGTGCCAGCGTTTCACTAATGGAGATATCAACCACTTCGACGGGCCCTGCACGACGGAGCTTGCGAAAATTTTCTCGAATACGGTCAAAGACAACAATCGTGTCATTAATGGAGTAACCCACCACCGCCAATATCGCGGCCAGTACCGTGAGATTGAACTCCATACCGGTCAACGAGAAAAAGCCTAGCGTAATAATCACGTCATGCAAGAGAGCCGCGACCGCACCAAGAGCAAACTTTAACTGGAAGCGAAACGCAACATAGAGCGTCACTAGGCCTATTGCCAGCAGCATGGCCAGGCCTCCCTGCTCACGAAGCTCGTCGCCTACCTGCGGACCCACGAACTCCATACGACGCAACTCCACATCGCCGACAAAAGTCTGCTGGAGTAAGCTCAACAGCGCCGTACCCTCCTCGTCAGAATAACCCTGTGGCAGACGGATCAACACATCCTGATCGCTGCCAAAACTCATGACGCTAGAGCCCGCATAACCCTGGGTATCTAGGGTACTGCGAATCGCATTAAGATCCGCGGTCGCGCTGTAATGAATCTCTACCAGTGTGCCCCCGGTAAAATCCAACCCCCAGTTAAGCTGCTTCGTTGCCAAAGAAACAATAGACACCAGCAACAACAACCCCGAAAATATTATCGCCAGTTTACGCTGGCCCATAAAATTAATCACTTTCATGACTGACTGCCCCCGATCGATAACTTCCTCACACGGCGCCCGCCATAAACAAGATTAATCAGAGCACGCGTACCCAGTATTGCAGTGAACATCGAGG
Source organism: Halioglobus sp. (assembly GCA_028823475.1). Classification (GTDB taxonomy): domain Bacteria; phylum Pseudomonadota; class Gammaproteobacteria; order Pseudomonadales; family Halieaceae; genus Marimicrobium. Next base: position 1,110 of record JAPKBI010000565.1, read on the forward strand.
TCAAAATACCTACCGACAAAGTCACTGCAAAGCCCTTAATCGGGCCAGTACCCACGGCATAGAGGATGACAGCAACAATCAGGGTCGTAAGGTTGGCATCAAGAATAGTCGTGAATGCACGCCCAAAGCCCGAGTGGATCGCCATCTGCGGTGACAGTCCATTGACTAGCTCCTCCCGGATTCGGGCAAAGATCAACACATTGGCGTCCACCGCCATACCCACCGTTAGCACAATACCCGCGATACCCGGAAGCGTCAGCGTGGCCCCCAGCATCGACATCACTGCCACCAGTAAAATCAAATTAGAGGTCAGCGCAATAACCGCCACAACGCCAAAAACCCTGTAGTACAGCACCATAAACAGCAGCACCAGTGTCAAACCGTAATAGACGGACCGCACACCAAGCCGGATATTTTCTGCACCCAAAGACGGTCCAACGGTGCGTTCCTCGACAAAAGTGATGGGCGCTGCTAGCGCACCGGCACGCAGCATCAACGCCAACTCCGAAGATT
>JAPKBI010000108.1 GCA_028823475.1 Halioglobus sp.
GTAGCTTACTGGGTTAGCGACATAAATGCAGTGCTGACCTTGCCGCGCTGTGTGCGATGCATCGAAGGCGCTGCTTTCCAAGGTGTGAAAGCCTCCAGAAAAACTTCGCTTACCATCAGCGTTTTCCCGCTGATCTCGAAACGGCAGCGACGCCCCCAGGCGAGCCCGGCTTGGCGGAGGTCTTCTGGCAGGTAGTCACTGTTTCCCGGCATATGCGAAAGTTCAAAGGGATAGCGATGCATGCCGGGATGCTTGAATAAAAAAGCCCCTAGCGATTTGTTCTGTAACCGTCGCAAGTGCGCCAAGCTGCCATTCAGACTTGTAATGGGAAAGATGCTACGGGCAAATACTACAGCGTTGTCATCCAATAATAGAGCTACCTCGCGCACCAGCGCGATCTGTCTGGGGGGTAGGGCTAACAGCCGGCGCTCGGAGAGTAGCGGTACCTCCCACCCCTGATACAATCGTTTCACACTGAATTGACCCTGTCCAGATTGTACCAGCCGTGCTGTCAGAGAGCCGTTGTCTGTTAACCAGCTGCGCAAACTCGGCGGTAGAGTCTCACGGGCATAGAGCCCCTCAGGCCGCCAGCGGGGCTCAACGGGTATGCGTTTGCGCCAGTGCGGGCGCGGCGCCAGTGCGGGATTGGACGGCTGCAAACGTATGATATCCTTAATTAGAGTGGCGAGAATGCTTCATCGGGAGTGCGCTTGCAAGAGGGTTGCCGATCCAAATTTCCAGACGCTTGACGAGAAAAAATCCTTGCACAATTATTGTACAACCCTATAGTCTTCGGTTTCCAAATTTGTCCATTCTTCCGTTGCTGCAAGGTCTCGTATTTTGCGTTCGGCAAATGAAGTCATCCGCAAGCATTATAAAGAGTGAGAAGTAGCATGAGTCAGTGGGAATGTATTGTCTGTGGCCTGATCTATGACGAGAAGGAAGGTTGGCCGGACGATGGTATCGCGCCAGGTACCAAGTGGGAGGATGTTCCGGAGGATTGGTTGTGCCCTGACTGCGGTGTTGGCAAGGAAGATTTTGAATTACTGAAAGAGGCGCCGATCGACGATGTACCCCACCATGAAGAACCTACGGTGGACAAAGTCCATGCGCCGGTGGTTATTCTCGGGACAGGCCTGGCAGGATACGGCTTGGCCAAGGAGTTTCGCAAGCATGATAGCGAAACGCCGCTTATCATTATTACGTCGGACGACGGCCGCTCCTATTCCAAGCCGATGCTGTCCACGGGGTATACCAAGGACCACTCGGCTGATGATCTGGCGCAGTTGGACGCGGGTAGCATGGCACGCCAACTCAAAGCCAGCGTTTGGACCATGACCAAGGTGAACGAACTTGACACCGAACGTCAGTTGATCAAGGTTGGTGATGCCGAGACTGTAATTCACTACCGAAAATTGGTTCTGGCCGTGGGCGCCGAGGTGATCCGTCCCCCGATTGAGGGCGATGGGCTGGAACGGGTCTATTCCGTCAATGATCTGCTGGACTACGCTGATTTTCGCGTCGCTGTTGCCAAGAATGATGTGAAGAAGGTGTGCATTATCGGAGGCGGACTGATCGGCTGCGAATACACCAATGATTTGATTAACGGTGGATTTGAGGTGGAAGCTGTCGATCCTCTTGGCTACTGCCTACCAACGTTGTTGCCAGAACCTGCGGGTAAGGCGGTGCAGACAGCGTTGGAACACAAAGGCGCGAAGTTCCATTTCGGTCCTTTGGTAACTGCCGTGAACAAGGCTGAGAAGGGCGTGACTGTGAGCCTTAATAATGGCGAGACCATTGCCGCCGACATCGTCATTTCAGCGGTTGGTGTGCGGCCTCGAACTGATTTAGCCAAGGCCAGCGGTATTGTCGTCAATCGAGGTATTGTTACCAACCGCCTTTTAGAGACCAGCGCTAGCGACGTTTATGCGATGGGAGATTGCGCAGAGGTTGATGGGCACGTGTTGGTTTATGTCGCGCCTTTGATGGCGGCGGCTAAAGCGTTGGGCAAAACCCTAGCGGGTCAGCCCACTGAGGTCAGCTACGGGGCCATGCCGGTGACGATCAAAACGCCTGCCTGTCCGGTGGTAGTCGCGCCTGTTGCGCGCGGCGCAGAGGGTGACTGGACTATTGTGGCCGACGGCAACAACGTCAACGCGCAGTTCCGTGACAGTGGTGGCACGCTGTTGGGTTTTGCGCTGACCGGTGAGGCCATTAAAGAGAAAATAATCCTGCAGAAAGAATTGCCGCCGATTATGGCCTGACGTGGGGCTCTATGCGCACCGGTATTGTTGGTGACCGACAACGCTGAGCGTCATGTGAGACGCTGGCTGCACGACTTTGTTGTCGGCTTGAACCTATGCCCTTTTGCGCGCCCTTTGCTGGGTGCGCCTAATCTGCGTATAGCAGTTTGCGAGGAAAGCCAAATAGCGGGTTTGTGCAGGGTGCTCCTGCAGGAGCTGGATTTACTGCAGCGCAGCACGGAGCAGGATGTCGCGACGACCCTTGTGGTGTTTCCTCGGGCGCTGCAGAGCTTTGAAGACTACCTACAGTTCGTTGATGAAGCTCAGGACCTGTTGGTTGAATCGGGCCTCGATGGCATCGTGCAGTTGGCCAGCTTTCATCCGCAATATCGCTTTGCGGGAGAGGCCCCAGAAGCTGCCAGTAACTTCAGCAATCGGGCACCGTACCCGCTCATTCATCTTCTCAGAGAAAGCATGGTTAGCCGCGCATTGGAAGACTTTGCCGATCCCGACCAGATCCCAAACAGGAATATTGAAGCCTTGAGTGCTATCGGCGTGGATGAACTCGAGCGACGCTGGCAGGCGTTATTTCTGCGTTAGCGTCATTGGTTATCACGGACATCTAACGCGTATTCAAACCTTGGCAAATTGCTGGCCGGAGCCGGTCCACCGATGAATCAGTGGGTCAGTCCGTTCTGGATAGGATTTACGGATAGTGTTGGCAATAACTTGTACTTCGTCTAATAGGTGACTGTGTGTCGGCAGCGAAGCGATTCTGAATTCCATCAGACCGGTCTGTCGGGTGCCGAGCACTTCGCCTGGACCTCGCAGCTCCAGGTCTTTCTCGGCGATATAGAATCCGTCTGAACTTTCCCGCATAACAGACAGGCGCTGCTTGCCGTTGGCCGATAGCGGGGTCTGATATAGCAGCACACAGTGGCTGGCCTGCAGTCCTCTGCCCACTCTTCCGCGCAGTTGATGCAATTGCGCCAGCCCCAGCCGTTCTGGGTTTTCAATGATCATCAGGCTAGCATTGGGCACGTCTACGCCGACTTCAATAACGGTTGTGGCGACCAGCAGCGCGAGTTCGCCGCTTTTGAACGCGTCCATTATGGCAGCCTTCTCTAACGGTTTGAGCCGACCGTGAATTAACCCGATTGCCAGATGCGGCAGTCCCTCACGTAATTCTTGCGCGGTCGCCTCCGCCGCCTGTGCCTGCAGTACATCGCTTTCTTCAATGAGGGTGCAGACCCAGTAGGCTTGGCGGCCCTCGCCACAGGCGGCCGCGACTCGCGCTACAACGTCCTCTCGTCGATTGCTATCGATGAGTGCCGTGGTCACCGGAGACCTCCCTGGCGGCAATTCGTCGATTATAGAACAGTCCAGATCGGCATAGGCGACCATGGACAGCGTTCGGGGAATAGGGGTCGCCGTCATGACCAACTGGTGGGCCCGGCCCTGTTGCGGCGCTGCTTTTTTGGTTAAAGCGAGACGCTGATGAACCCCGAAGCGGTGTTGCTCGTCGACGACAACCAGGCCTAAGCATGCGAAGGCCACATTATCTTGAAATAATGCATGAGTGCCGATGACCAAGCTTGCGTCCCCGGAGGCGATGCGATCTAAAGCGGTTAACCGTTTGTTGCCCTTGGTGCGGCCGCTTAACCATTCCATGGTAATGTTGAAGGGTTCGAACCACTGACAGAAATTACGCCAATGCTGCTCTGCTAATATCTCTGTAGGGGCCATGATCGCGACCTGGTAGCTACCGCTAATTGCCTGCAGCGCGGCACCAGCGGCCACCAGGGTCTTTCCTGACCCCACATCGCCCTGCACTAACCGCATCATTGGAACAGGCTTGGCCAGATCAATAGCGATTTCTTGCAGGACATGGAGTTGAGCGTTCGTGGGTGTGAACGGCAGGCTTGCGAGGAATGTTCCGAGTGCCTCCTTGTCCAGTGGCAGGGCTGGCGCGCCCTCTTCTTGCTGTCGTTCGCGCAGTCGGTGAAGCGATAGGTTGTGCGCCACCAATTCTTCCAGCGCCAGTCGCAACTGGGCCGGATGTTTGCCTTCTCGCAGTAATTCTTGGGCGGCATCAGGGGGAGGGGTGTGCAGATATTGCAGGGCCTTCGTTAATTCATAGGGGTATTTGCCGCTGGGAGGCAATAACTCATCGACGTGTTCTCTGTGCAGGCGGTCGAGGGCTTGTTTGCAGAGTTTGCGCCACTGGTTTTGGCCAATGCCGGCCGTTGTCGGATAGATCGGAGTCAGCGCCTCCTCGACAGGTATCTCCTCGTCTTGCAGCACGCGATATTCTGGGTGATACATCTCCAAGCCGCTGCCGCCGCGACGCACTTGCCCGAAACAACGTAGCCGGGTGCCGGTTTGTAGGTTGTTCTTTTGCGCGGCGCTAAAATGGAAAAAGCGCAGGGTCAGCGTCCCACTACCATCCTGAATTCGCGCTACTAGGCTGCGGCGACGACCAAAGACTACATCTGCGGCTCGCACCTCGCCTTCTATGACGACATCGGCGCCCTCTGTGGCGGCCGCAATAGGGGTGACCCGAGTGCGGTCCTGATAGCGCAATGGGAGGTGGAACAGGAGATCCTCTACGTGACGAACGCCGTAATCGGCCAGCGTGCTCGCAAGCTTGGGGCCGACTCCACGCAGCTCCTGTACTGAGATATTGGCGATGCCGTCTATCATCGTATTACTGAGGCCGCAGGGCATCGATGAGAATATCGATAGCCTCCGGCCGCGGATAACTCACGCGCCAGGCTAAAGCGATGCTGCGGCAGGGTGCTGGACTTTCGAACGGCCGCACGGCCAGTGCGTTGTTCCCATAGGTGGCTTCATTGGCCGCTGATTCCGGCAAGACAGTAATACCCAGACCGCTTGCCACCATGTGCTTTAGGGTTTCCAGAGAGCCGCCTTCTACCACCGTATGGCCCTGCGCATATTTTTCTCGTATGGCGCGTTGAAGCCCGGGGCAGGCTTCCAATACCTGATCGCGGAAACAATGGCCCTCGCCCATTAAAAGCACCTGGTGTTCGGCCAAGCTGCTGGCGTTGATGTGTGAGTGTTCCGTCAGTGGGTGGTCTTGTGGGAGTAACACCACGAACGATTCATCGAAGAGTGTCCGTGTGACAGTGTCAGTTTCGGTAAATGGCAGCGCTACAAAAATAGCATCCAGCTCCCCGTTGCTTAGCTTGACGCGCAGACTAGCGGTATAGCTCTCCTCGATGAACAGCGGCATGTTGGGGGCCAATTGTTGTAGACGGCTGACCAAGCGCGGGAACAGGTAGGGGCCCACGGTATAGATTGCACCGACGGAAAGCATGCTCCCCATTGGATCCTTGCCTTGTTCCGCCAGTAGTCGTAGATTTTGTGTTTCGCGCAGAACCGCGCGAGCTTGCTCTACAATGAGCTCTCCGGTGGGGGTGGTGGCCACTTTGTGGCGCGCGCGTTCGAATAGGCAGACACCAAGCTCGGTCTCGAGCTTTTTGATGGCGATGCTAAGAGTAGGCTGACTGACGCTGCATTGCTCAGCCGCTTTGCGAAAATGACCTGATTCGGCCAGCGCTACAAGGTAGCGCAGTTCTGTTAATGTCATGAGGTCTTAGCCTTGCTAATAGAGCCCCTAGTGTAACCAGTGAGTGATTAATATGAAGAATAGTTCTGTTCTAATTGTCGGATGTGGCGATATTGGTATTCGTACCGGTGGGCTGCTTATGGCACAGGGTTGGGACGTTGCGGGTGTGAGGCGCGATAGTTCGAAGTTGCCAGCTGAATTTGTCGCTTATGCAGCGAACTACACTCAGTCCGCAAGTTTGGATTTTATAGCGCAGTTAGCGCCGGACTTCGTGCTCGCTACATTTAACCCCGCAGACCGAACTCCAGCGGGCTATAAAGCGGGCTTTCAAACCGCTATGAGCCATTTGATCTCTGGTCTGGGCTCGCATCGACCGCGGCATATTCTGATGGTAAGCAGTACCCGCGTTTTTGCAGAGGCCCGCGGCGGTTGGGTGGACTGCGATAGCCCCCTGACTGATGATGACCCTTGTGCTCTGGCAATAATTGCCGCGGAGCAGCAACTGCTGGCCTCGGGGCATAATGCGTCAGTGGTGCGATTTGCCGGTATATACGGCATCCCGGGAAGTCGTCTTATGTCGAGGGTTCGCAGTGGGGAACTCTGTCACTCGGAGCCTGTGAGTTACACCAACCGCATTCACCGGGATGATTGTGCGGGCTTTCTCGCGCATCTGCTGCAGCTGGTCGATGTAGGGAAAACAATTGAGCCTCTCTACATCGGAGTAGATGATGCGCCGGCGCCCCGTTACGAAGTGGAAGCTTGGTTGGCAGGAGCAATGGGGTTAGAGGCAATACCACAGCAAAAACTGCCCGCATCAGTCGATCAACCCGCAGGGCGCGGCGAGGGCAGCCACAAGCGCTGCCGAAATAAAGCACTACACAACAGCGGCTATCAGCTGATTTATCCCGACTATAAAAGCGGATACAACGCGTTGCTTGCTCAGAATTAAAGCGCGAGGATTGCTTCTATCTCAATCTGCGCGTCCTTGGGCAGTGCGGCGACCTGCACGCAGGCGCGCGCTGGAAAGGGCTCTTCGAGGAAGCGTGCCATGACCTCATTAACCACTGCGAAGTGTGCAAGGT
>JAPKBI010000566.1 GCA_028823475.1 Halioglobus sp.
GTCGGTGGCGGTCATTCCTGGAGGATCATCGACGATCAACCTTGGCGCCGTGTTTATATCGTGTTGGCACAAGACGCGCATGTACCGTTTAAGCCTTTGAAATGACTATCTAAATTTTATATGATCCACGGGACTAAGAGGAGCGGTTAATGAGCGAGACCATGGCTGAAGAAGAGATCGATGTGGCCTTAATCGGCGCAGGTATCATGAGTACGACTCTTGGCGTATTTTTAAAGGAGTTGCAGCCACATCTAAAGCTTGAGATTCTCGAACAGTTGCCGGGGGAGGCTCAAGAAAGTTCAGGGGCGTGGAACAATGCTGGTACGGGACACGCCGCGAACTGTGAGTTGAATTACACACCAATGGCCGCCGATGGCAGTATCGATATCGCAAGGGCATTAGAGGTTAACGTCGAGTTTGATATGTCGCTGCAGTTCTGGTCATATCTGGTCAAGAAGGGTGCAATACCCTGCCCCAGCGAGTTCATCCAGCCCGTGCCTCATATGAGTTTCGTTATCGGTGAAGATAACCAGGCGTTTCTCAAGAAGCGTCACGCCGTAATGAACAGCCACCATTGCTATCAGGGTCAGGAGTATTCTGAAGATCACGCGAAAATTGCGGAATGGACACCGCTGATCATGGAAGGACGCGACCCACACCAGAAGGTGGCGGCAACCCGCACCATAACAGGTACCGACGTCAACTATGGCGCACTCACTTCCAGCCTGTTGGCCTATCTCCAGAAGCAGGAGAATTTCGTTGTTCGCTTCTCGCAGTCAGTTGTCGACCTAGAGCGTAGAGCAGACGGAGGGTGGCGGCTTTTTATTAAGGACGAGATAACGGGTGCACGGCGTATCGTAAATGCGAAATACGTGTTCCTCGGAGCTGGCGGAGGCGCGCTCCCGCTGCTGCAGAAGTCCGGCATTCCAGAATCCAAAGGTTATGCTGGCTTCCCGGTGAGCGGACTTTGGCTACGCTGCGGCAAACCAGAAGTGGTTGACCGGCACAGTGCTAAGGTCTATGGCTTGGCGGCCAAGGGCTCTCCTCCGATGTCGGTGCCCCATCTCGACACCCGCATCATAGACGACAAGCGCTGGTTGCTGTTCGGGCCCTACGCAGGATTCTCGACTCGATTCCTCAAAAACGGCTCGCTCTTTGATTTACCAAAGTCGGTACGGTTGGACAATATCCTGCCGCTACTGGCGGTAGCACGTGACAATTTTCCGCTTGAGGAGTACCTGGTCGGACAGGTCTTACAAAGCGCCTCCCACCGCTACGATTCTCTGCGTGAGTTCTATCCACAGACGAATGTTGCAGACTGGGAAGTTGTGGTCGCTGGCCAGCGTGTGCAGATCATTCGGAAGGATAAGGCGCATACTGGGAAACTCGAGTTCGGCACCGAAATCGTGCATTCCGCTGACTCTTCAATAGTCGCTGTATTAGGCGCATCGCCAGGGGCTTCGACCGCGGTCTCGATCATGGTCCACATGCTTGAAAACTGCTTTCACGAGCAACTCGTCGGTCATTGGGCACCCAAATTAAAAGAAATGATTCCCTCCTACGGCGGCGATCTAAAAACCGATGCAGCCCTATCTGCGCGTGTTCG
>JAPKBI010000567.1 GCA_028823475.1 Halioglobus sp.
ATTGCCGCCAATAGTTCAGAGCCAGTTTTTGCCTATCGCTGGGACTGGGATGAGGGCGGCAAAAGCTGGCTTGTCGATTACGGCGAATTACTGGGCGCAGCACACGGTCTTGAAGTCGCGTATATTTTTGGCGGATTCGACGGAGCCATCGGAGCACCGGGCCTCTATACTGATAACAATATTGCAGGCCGTGACTTGTTGAGCCAACAGATGCGCAGCTACTGGTCTGAGTTTGCCAGAACAGGCACGCCAGCAAATGGTCGCAGCGGACTTTTGCCGCAGTGGCGCCCCTGGAGCAACGCTGATGATAATCTCATGCTGCTTGACACCGTCAGCGGTGGAGGCCTGCGCATGGTGAATGAACCTATGACGGTGGCAATGCTGAAAGAACGCATAGCGCAGGACCAAAACATCACCGATCTGCGCTCGCGCTGTGCCCTTCATGTACAACTGTTCCTACTCGCTAACGCCGGCGACGACGTCTGGGATGAGGCAGACTACAACGCACTAGGGTGCTCTGGCTTCGACCCATGGGAACTGGAGATAGAACGTTAGCGAAACGTTTAACCAATCAGTCCTGCGGCTTGATTAGATACTTCTCCCCGGTGGCCTGCTTGCCGTAAACGGAGATTGCCTCTAGCGACAGCGCCTCTGCAAGTGACACTTCTTTAGTATAATGGCTCGCAAACGTGGTTTTTATTTCTGCCGCCACTTTGGCGCGCATTTGAATACTTTTCTCAATGCCCACCTTCTGTAGAAACGGTGTGAGCAAAAAACCTGATAGGCTCCAAGAAAATCCGAAATTGCGTGTCAACGTCGTTGGATTTCGATCGAGACCACCGTAGATATATACCTGTTTGAATACGTCACTACCATAACCGTTGTACTCAGTCATACTACGTAACGCCGCCGCTTCCATACAGGAGAGGATCTGGCCGGCCAATTTGCCACCGCCTGTAGCATCAAAGGCTAGGGTCGCGCCCGTTTCGGCGAGAGCGTCTGTCAGGTCATCGTAATAGCTGTCGCTCGTTGTATTAACGATGTATTTGGCACCCATAGCTTTGAGTATCGCTTCCTGCTCCACCTTGCGGACGATATTCACTAACGCTACGTCTTCGTTCATGCAGATACGGTTTAACATCTGACCAAGGTTGGACGCCGCTGCCGTATGCACCAGCGCGGTGTGATTCTCCATTCGCATGGTCTCAACCATAGCCAGCGCAGTAAGCGGGTTTACAAAGCAGGAAGCACCCTCTGCTGCGGTAGTGCCGGCCTCTAACTCGAGGCACATGAAGGCGTTTACGCAACGGTACTGACTGTACATCGCCCCACCGATGATGCCGACGCGCTTACCAATCAGCGCCTGCGCAGCGTCCGATGCCCCGGCGCCAATCACAGTGCCAGCGGCCTCATTACCAACAGGCATCGGCTGACCAATACGTCCAGCGACCATCTTCATCAACGCTGCAGGGATATCGGCGGTGACCACTGGCTGCTCTGCCGTCCCAGACACTCTCATCGTCGTCATATCCGCAGGACCGAAGAGCAATGCCAGATCAGACGGATTTAAGGGCGCGGCTTCAACCTGCACCAGCACCTCATC
>JAPKBI010000568.1 GCA_028823475.1 Halioglobus sp.
TGGTTCAGGTTGGCTGCATCCAGTACGGTACGAACATCCCAGTGCTCGCCCGCATAATCATGGCGCACCGTGGCTTTTTGTTGGTCATAGTCAGAATCATCCTTGTAACCGCCGTCGGTTGTGCCGTTGGCGCTGACGCTGATCCCGTGTTTTCCCAGCGTATTACTGTAGCGGTATTTTCCACGATAGTAGTCATAAGGTCCTGCTTCTAATGCTAGCCTGTTGTCGATTTCTTCTGTCGGCGCGGCGCTTATGACATTGATAACGCCATGCATTGCATTGGAGCCATACAGTGCTGTCGCGGGGCCTCTGATGACTTCAATGCGACCTGCCTGCTCGAAGTTGGTGTCAAACAGCTGGTTTATATTACAAAATCCTGGTGCGCGCAGACTGATGCCGTCCGCAGCGGCAAAGAAAGCTCCACAGCCGCCGGCGCCAGTTAATACTGGTGAGCGAAGCGCGATGATACTTTCCTGTCCATTGCCGCGACTAATCCAGGCGCCTGGCACGCGCTGCATGATCTCATTGATATGAATCGGATCAATAAATTGTAGGGTTTCACTGTTTACCGTGGACCAAGCGAGTGGTAGCTTCATCGCATTCTCTTCCACCCGGTTGGCAGTGACGAGAATATTCTCTTCCAAAGTGTTGCTTTGAACCGAGGAAGATATGACCGGCAGTAATAGCATGACTACTACTGATAGGAACTGGCGGGAAAGCGTTGGAGTGTTGGCGAGCATGGGCTCTTCTCTAAGGCGAAGCGGACGCAGAATTGTAGCCGATTAGATTCTTTATCCCAATAGCTTATGCTGGTTTTACCGCGTCTACTGAACAAGTGGCCGACGCGAGATTTTACGGTATACTTTGCCATTAGACTCGCGCGACATGCCTGTGTTTGTCGCTCGGTTGCAATAACAATTCAAGTAAGGAAAAACTCCATGTTAGATAAACGCTTAGCGGCACTTGTGGCGTCCTTTATGGTTCTCGGTGCTTGCACTCAGCTCGATGCCACATCATCTGCTGCCCCAGAGCGTGGCGACCCTGCCTTTTTGGAGGGTGTGAATGCGCGCGCGGATGAGCTCTATGTCAATAGCGAGGCGCAGCCAGGCGTGCGGAATTTCCGTAATGTCTATATTGCGCCAGCGAATCTGGCCAATATGCGGGTCATTCAGCCTGAAGGCGCCACTGTCGATGAGGGCTGGCTGATCACCGAGCCAGAAGAAAAAATCTTACAAAAAGCGATAGCCCGAGAATTCTCTGCCGGGCTCAGTTTTGGATCGGCGTTTAATATCGTCGATGGCCAGGAGCAGGCAGAGATAATTGTCAAGACGGCGGTGATTGCGATCCACCCTAATGAGACCCGCGACGCTGTTGTTGCCGGGGCGAAGCCAGGTGGTGCGATTACCGTCAGCATTGCGCTTGTCAATGCGGCCAGTGGTGCCGTTATGGTACGTTCAATAGACACAAAATCCAGCGGCGATATATGGGCGTTCAATCAGGTGGATAATGACGATCCGGCTATTGATCTGATTTTTCGTTCCTGGGCCAACAGTATTCGCCGCGGGATGTTACATGTGCAAGGCCGCTCCAATGACCCGCTG
>JAPKBI010000109.1 GCA_028823475.1 Halioglobus sp.
CAAGTGTGTATGTCACCCAATTAGCACCCTCTTCATATATGAAAGTCAAAAGGGCTACAGCGGTGAACAAAATCATACAAAGTTGTGCGAATTATCTTTTAAGAAATGCTTTCATAATTGCGCCCCTCAATTTTATTTAGAATTAAGCATGCCACACAACAAAGTCTACGAACTTTCGCTCAAATTCCCAGTGATCACATCATCGTCATGGCTCACCATGCCCGCCTTAAGTGTCTGCTTGCCCTTGTTACGCACATACATCTGACTCGCCGGGTCCTCTCCCACCAGCACTACCGCCAGGCAGGGCTGCAAGCTGGATACCTATTCAAGACACGCATCTTCCGCAGCAACCTTTTGTCGCAAGGCAAAAGCGGCGGCCTTGCCATCAATAATAGTTGCAGTTGTATCAGCAATCTTCGCTGCTGGCCAGAAACCAGTCTAGTAGATAGTGCGCCGCCGAACGACAAGCGAACAATAGATAAGTGTCATGTTGGGCGCTGTACGCCAGCATTATCGGCACGCCTGCCAAGCGAGTCGAGAGACAGCGATTGTTGCCAAAAACACTGGGGTGAAAGTCCACACTGCTGCCCCGCGCCAGCACATCGCGTGCCATAACACCGGACAGTTCGAGTGTTACCCGACTATCTGTCATCAGGGTCACGACGGCAAAGAGACCCTCAAATCGGGATTGTAACGAGACCAGTTGCTCTTGCTCACTACCAATAGGTACACGAATTACCCACTCGCCCGGGGAAGACCAATACACCGTTATAGCATCACCGGCTAGCACCTCGCCCGGCCCGGGCAGACTCATACCCAGAGCTTCGGCCACGTTTTCTACCGAGCCTACACTGCGGTGAAAAGTCTGCAGACGAATAAGTCCGCTATCTGTTATTTCTCGCACCGAAAACTCGTCCCGGGTCAGACCCTGGACCTGAAGCGCTGAATGTGCTGCCAAACTAGCCATTGAGTCGTTCTCCCTCCGGGTCATAGCCACCCGGTTTGACTAGACGCGCTGCCTGCCGATTGCCATTGTAAAATAGGGTTACCTCTTCATCCTGTCTAGCATGTGCACCGGCAACGATGCCCAGCGCCACGGTCCGGCCAAGCGTTGGACTGTGATAGGCGGAGGTGACATAACCTGTGCTGCTATCGCCATTTGCACTAAGCACGTGCGCTCCCGCCAAAATATCTGCTGAAGAATCCAATAACTCAATGCCCGTAAGCTGCAGGCGCTGTTCGTCCTGACCCACCTCGATTGACAGGGAGCGCCTGCCGACAAAGTCGGCAGGCTTCTTAGCAATCACGCCGGCCCAACCCAGGTCCTGTGGCATGGTGTTACCGTCGGTATCGGCACCCACGTGCAGATACCCTTTCTCGGTACGCATAACCATCAGGGATTCCAAACCGAACGGCGTGATACCATAGTTCTTCCCTGCGGTCATTAGTTCTTCCCAGAGAGCCTGACCATGACGAGCGGGCACACTGACCTCGAACGACACCTCGCCTGTAAAACTCGCACGCAATAGGCGCGCAGGCACACCGCAAAGCGTACCTTCTCGATACTGCATGTGACTGAAAGAGTCGTGGGCAAGATCGATATCACCGTCTAGTTTCTCCAACACCTGCCGGGCATTGGGCCCACTCAGCGTGAGCGTGGCCCACTGGGTAGTAACGTTGGTCACCAGCACCTCGAGCTGCATCCACTCACACTGCAGCCATTCTTCCAGCACCTGATGGATAGTACCTGCCCCACCGCTGGTGGTATGCATCAGAAAATGGTCCTCGGCCAGACACACCAGCACGCCATCGTCGATCACGATGCCTTTTTCGTTGAGCATCAGGCCATAGCGCGCTCCCCCAACCTTGAGGGTCACCATATTGTTGGCATACATGCGATTGAGAAATTCACGGGCATCAGGCCCATGTACCTCCAACTTACCCAAAGGTGAATAGTCGAGCAGGCCAACACTATTTCGCACAGCGAGCACTTCCCGGGCGATGGCTTGATGTTCATCCTCGCCAGGACGGGGATAATATTCGGGACGCTGCCAGCCGCCGTAATCTTCAAATTGTGCATCCAGGGCCACGTGGCAAACATGTGCGGGAAGTTGAAACCCGGGGGTATAGAGCGGGCCCAATTCTCTGCCTGCGTAGGCACCTATGGTCGTTGGGTGATACGGCGGACGAAAGCGGGTTGTACCAACCTCAGGTATCTGCCGCTCAGTCTCTTGGGCCAGTATGGCAAGGCCATTGACATTGCTGGTTTTTCCCTGATCGATGGACATACCGTTGGTGGTATAGCGTTTTACGTGCTCAACCGAGATAAAGTTCTCTCTGACGGCCAGTTGAATATCAGAGACGGTCACATCGTATTGGAAGTCAATCCATTGATATTCGGAGGAAACATCCGGTGTCGACCACAGCGCTTGTAGATTGAGTGGTTGAGAAAACTCACCATTGGCGCGACCCACCACCGTCACAGCTTGACTCGCTACATCGGGAACGAAGCAGGTGTCAGCGTCTCGGAATATGAGTTTGCCGCCGGATTGTGAGTACAAGTGGATGGCCGGGGTCCAGCCACCGGAGATTGCCAGCAAATCACAACTCAGGCTTTCTTTGGGACCGGTGAGATGATCACGATCTGCCGTCAGCTTGCGCAACAACAGCTTTTTGATTCCCGAGCGGCCGCGGGTATCGACAACCGCATAACCGAGTTTTAGCTCGATACCGGCCAAGGTGGCGCGACGCTGCAATTTCGCCACTACGGTGGAGCGCACATCGACGATCGCCGTTACCTTTATCCCCGCTGTCACAAGCTCCAACGCGACATCCCACGCGGAATCATTATTAGCATAGAACACGACATTATCGCCCAAAGTCAGGCCGTAGCGGTGCGTGTATTCGCGTATAGCCGACGCGAGCATAATGCCCGGGCGGTCATTATTGGGAAACACCAGCGGACGCTCATGAGCGCCTGTGGCTAGGATGACCTGTCCCGCGTGGATGCGCCAGAAACGTTCACGTGGTTGCGACTGCTCCGCCTGCGTGCCTAAGTGATTGCCCACTCGTTCCAGCGCGGCCAGCACATTGTGATCATAGTATCCGTTAACCGTGGTACGCGACATCAGCGTCACATTGTCACGCCCTGCCAGATCCGCCAGTACTCTTTTCAACCAAGCTCTGTCTGCTTGTTCAGCGCTGGCCAGCAGTGAGCCGCCAAATTTCTCCTGCTCATCCAGTACCAGTACGCGTTGATGACCCTCGCGAACAATTTCCAGCGCGGCCATCAAACCTGCGCGCCCTGCTCCCACGATCAGAATATCGGTATGCACCGTCTGTTTCTGGTAAGTCTGCGGGTCAGGCTGAGATGGCGCTTTACCCAGGCCGGCAATTCGACGCACAAGGCCTTCCCAGGTATGCCAACTCGGCCACTTAAAAGTTTTGTAATAAAAAGAAGCGGGCAGCACCCTTTTAAAGAGACCCAACATCGCCAACCCATCAAAGCGAACACTGGGCCATGCATTTTGGCCTGTCGCTTTTAAATCTGCATATAGTGGTACTAGAGTGGCGCGCGCATTAGGTTCGGTGTAGGGACCCTCCTCTAATTGCACAAACGCATTCACTTCTTCCTTGCCTGCCGCAAATACACCGCGAGGCCTATGAATTTTGAAACTCCGCCCGACAACCGCTACCCCGTTGGCAAGTAGCGCAGAGGCCAAGGTGTCGCCCTCATAACCCCGATAGCGCTTACCATCAAAGCTGAAGTGGATAGGATCATCCGCATTAATCCGCGCATGCTCATGGCGTTTCACCGTTCTTTTCATACGCCCTTCTCCGTTATTGACGGTTTGGGCTCGCCCATTTGATATACCGCGTAAATCTCATGACTGACCGTATCCCGCGCCACGTTAAACCATTGACGGCAGCCGAAAGTATGGCGCCAGCGCTCGTAGTGAACACCTTTCGGGTTGATTCGTTGGTAGAGATAGTCTGCCCACTGCTGGTCGCTGACTTCGGCAGGCGTCACGGGACGGGCAATGTGCGACTGGCCACCGCAGGTGAATTCGTCTTCGGTACGCGGACCACAGAAAGGGCAGTTAATCTTCAGCATACAATCCTCCTAGTGAGCCACGCCCGCAGCGGCTCCTTCATCCACAAGGCGCCCCTTAGCGAAACGATCCAGTGAAAATGGCTCAACCAGCGGATGAGGTTTGTCGTTGGCAATGGTGTAAGCCAGGGTGTCGCCTCCCGCCGGAATCGCCTTGTAGCCACCGGTGCCCCAGCCCGTGCTAATGTAAAATCCAGTGACCGGGGTTTTGGAAACGATGGGGCTTGCATCGGGGGCAATATCGACAATCCCTCCCCATTGTCGCATCAGTTTCATTCGACTCAGTGTCGGGAACAGTTCTGTTACCGCGCCCAGTACCGATTCGGTCGTGGGCAGGTTGCCGCGCTGGCCATAGGAAGTATATGAATCGGCGCCACCACCAATCACCATCTCACCTCGATCAGACTGCGATAGGTAGCAACCCACCTTAGGTGACATAACGATACGATTCAAACAGGGCTTGACCGGTTCACTGACCATGGCCTGTAGACACATGCTTATAATGGGCAGGTCGATGCCCGCCATCGCTGCCACCACGCTGCTGTGCCCGGCCACGGTCATACCGACCTTGTCAGTCCGTATTTTCCCGAGACTAGTTTTCACTCCTCGAATACCACCATCGACTATATCGAAGCCTGTCACCTCACAGTTCTGGATAATATCTACACCGAGATTATCGGCTGCCCGGGCGTAGGCCCAAGCCACCGCGTCGTGACGTGAAACACCGCCGCGACGCTGGATAAAGCCGCCGTGAATTTTGTAACGTGTTTTGGCGCCCATGTTGAGGATGGACACCTCTTCGGCGATTTGCTCTGGCGTGAGTAGCTCCGAATCGACTCCCTGCAACTGGATAGAGGTGCTCCAGCGCCGGAAAATGTCCATTTCATGCCTGTCCAGTGCCAGGTTGATGATACCCACCTGGCTGAACATAACGTTATAGTTGAGCTCATCGTTCATCTGCTCGTAAAGCTTAAGCGAGTGCTCATAGAACCGGGTACTCTCCGGGTAAAAATAATTGGATCGGCTTACTGCCGTATTACGCCCGGTGTTGCCGCCCCCTATCCAGCCTTTTTCAAGCACAGCCACATTAGTGATACCGTGGTTCTTGGCGAGGTTATAAGCCGTCGCAAGACCATGCCCACCACCACCAATGATCACCACATCGTAGGCCGATTTAAGTTCAGCATTGCGCCAGGACTTTGGCCAGTGCTTGTGACCGGTGAGTGTATTTTTCAACAATGAAAAGGCAGAGTATTTTTCCATAACGTGACCCCTAGAGAATGGCAAGTATCGGTGGCATCGCACCCAGTCACCAACCCTGCTGGTGCTTCAGTAAGCCCAACGCCCGATCAAAACCCGCAATGGTATCCCGCATATCCGCATCGGAGTGCACGCTGCTCACCCAGCCTCCTGGAAAACCCGCGATATGCACGCCCTGGGTTATCAACGCTAATACCAGCTGCTGTGCGTAGCCAAGTCGACTGGTCTTCAACACCGTGTAATCGTAGTCCAGCGGATCGAAATCCAGTGGGGAAATATTCAACCCCGTCGGGTTTGTGAAAACAAAAAAACCTGAATAGCTGCCATAGACTGCCCAGGGCATTTTATGCGCGACCAACACCTCGTTCATCGCTGCTCTTAACTTGGCACCGTAACTGTTCGCCCGCTGGCAGGCATCCGTATCTCTTATCTGCTTCAGTATTGCGATGCCTGCCCGCGCCGACACCAGGTTAGCATTAAAGGTGCCGTTGTGCTGGACCTTTTCTTCGCCCTTTTCCTCCATAACCTGAAAGTCCAAGGTGTCCATTATCTCCTTTTTCCCACATACAGCGCCCCCGGGAAGCCCACCGGCAATGATTTTTGCATGAGTACTCATGTCCGGTAGAATATTCAGCGCTTCCTGTGCACCGCCCGGCGCTATCCGAAAGCCGGTAATGACCTCATCGAAGATAAGTACCACTCCTTTTTCTTCGGTCAGCTGCCTTAATTTAGACAGAAAGTCGGGTTCGAAAGGCACCATACCAAAGTGAGTCCCTGTCGGCTCGAGTATGATTGCGGCCACATCACCACTCTCAGAGAGGGCCTGCTCTACCGCATCAATATCCCCCGGGGGGAGCAAAATCGTGTCCTCTGCGCAGGCTTGGGGCACGCCGCGAACGGCGCTGCCATCAAAGTGAGATGAGTAGCCGGAGGCAACAGCGTCGTGCCAGCCGTGAAAATGTGCGAGAAAACGTATCGTTTTGCTTCTACCGGTATAGGCTCGCGCGAGGCGCAGCGCCAGATGGGTGGACTCTGTTCCCGACATGGTGAATCGCACCCGCTCTGCGCAAGGAACCAGCTCCAATACGAGTTGGCCATATTCCACTTCGTCCGCCGAATTGCCCCCAAATTGGGTGCCTCGAAGAATCGCCTGCTGAACCGCTTCGACAACGGCGGCGTTACCGTGTCCTAGAATATGACTGCCATGGCCACCGAAATAGTCGATGTACTCATTGCCATCAACATCCCACTTGCGAGTACCTTTTGCTCTATCGATATAAAGTCCGTAGGGCCTCTGAAAGCGTGAATCATGTGTAATGCCGCTGGGAAAAACCTGCATTGCCTCTGCCGCTAGTTTTTGCGACCCCGGCGTCATTAATACATATTTTTCTTCGATCGTTTCTACGGATATTTTCATAACCTTCCAACTTTTACTCTATTAATATTATGCCATGGAAGCATCTGATTGCGACGACGCCATTTGCGTTTTGACAAATTGGGTAATAGCTTCATCGCC